>NZ_AMZS01000046.1:0-259989 GCF_000314615.1 Acinetobacter sp. WC-323 | reverse complement strand
AGCAACAATCAAAAGTATGGCTGCCGAATTGGCTAAAGGTCTAAAAACACCAGAAGACTTAAACCAAATGACAGCAGTCTTTAAAAAATTCATGATTGAAACTGCACTCAATACTGAACTTTCAGACCATCTCGGTTATGAAAAGCATCAGCCCAAGAAAGGCTCAAATAGCCGTAATGGGTTTAGTTCTAAAACCATTACAACTCAAGATGGACAACTGGCTTTAGATATTCCCCGTGATCGAGAAGGTTCATTTGAGCCACAAATTATCAAAAAGCACCAAACACGCATCACCAGTATGGATGACCAAATCCTCTCACTGTATGCAAAAGGAATGACTAATAGGGAAATTGTAGCCTTCTTCAAAGAAATGTACGATGCCGATGTGTCAGCATCTCTCATCAGCAAAGTTACCGATGCTGTGATTGAGCAAGTGACTGAGTGGCAAAATAGAGCCTTAGATAGCCTTTATCCTGTTGTCTATCTTGACTGTATTGTTGTCAAAGTCCGTCAGCACTCCAATGTGATTAACAAGTCCGTATACCTTGCTTTAGGCATCAATATGGATGGGCAAAAAGAATTACTGGGTATGTGGATTGCTCAGACAGAAGGTGCCAAATTCTGGCTGTCAGTCATGACAGAGCTAAAAAATCGAGGAGTACAGGACATTCTTGTTGCCTGTGTAGATGGATTAAAAGGCTTTCCTGACGCGATAGCCTCTGTTTACCCTCATACTGATATTCAACTGTGTATTGTGCATGTTGTACGCAATAGCCTGAGATTTGTAAGCTGGAAAGACTACAAGGCTGTTACGTCGGGTCTGAAAGCGATTTATCAGGCAAGTACAGAGGAAAATGCTTTAAAGTCCCTAGACATCTTCTGTGATCAATGGAATCACCAGTATCCCAAAATTGGAGAATCCTGGCGGGCCAATTGGGAAAATATCCGAACGATCTTTAGCTATCCAGCCGAAATACGTCATGCTATTTATACAACAAATGCGATTGAGTCGTTGAATAGCGTAATACGCCATTCAACGAAGAAAAGGAAAATCTTTTCATCTGATGACTCAGTAAAGAAGGTCATTTACTTAGCAACATCAAATGCTGCGAAGAAATGGACGATGCCAATTCAAAATTGGCGTTTAGCAATGAATTGGTTTACGATTCAGTTCGATGATCGATTAAAAGATCATTTATAAAAAATGGAACTTACACAAAATAATTTACAGGCTCAAAGGCTAATTCCCTAGAATTAGCCTTTTTATTTCAACTGCATTGTTATTGACTGGATTCGTCATCCATGGCGTTACTATAAAATTTCACTCCCAGTTGAATCCGGTCACGGCCATTGCTCATACGCCAGCGGTTGGTATCTCTGAGTGAATAGACGCAGCCGCAATATTCCTGTTGATAGAACTCTTCACGTTTGCTGATTTCCAGCATACGCACTGCACCGCCATGTTTGCGCCAGTTATAATCCCAATATTGAATGTCCGGATAATGCGCGGCAGCACGTAGACCACAGTCATTAATTTGCTGCATGTTTTTCCAGCGCGAAATACCCAGTGAACTGCTGATCAGGCTAAAACCGTGTTCATAGGCATAAAGTGCCGTACGTTCAAAACGCATATCAAAGCACATGGTGCAGCGTATACCTTTCTCAGGTTCATTTTCCATGCCTTTGGCACGTGCAAACCAGTTGTCAGTATCGTAATCACAGTCGATAAACGGAATATTGTGTTTTTCGGCAAAACGGATATTTTCTTCCTTACGAATGAGGTATTCCTTCACCGGATGGATATTCGGATTATAAAAAAAGATCGAAAAGTCGATACCTGATTCAATCAGGGTTTCCATAACTTCACCAGAACATGGTGCGCAGCATGAGTGCAGCAGTAACTTGTCATGTCCTTCGGGTAAGCTTAGTTTTTGGCGTTCAAGCGTCTTTTGACTTTGACGGGTCATAGGCGACATGGTCTATAAAAATAATTTGATATTGTAAAAGTTTTAAATTGGCAAAATGTTTGAATTAACTGAAATATTCTCAGTTCGAGCTGAAAAATTTTAAAGCGTAAAAATATATTTTCTTGTCAAAGAACTTTCTGTTTGAGATGAGACTTATGAGTTTTGTTAAAAAATATCGCTTCTTTTAATGAGAAAATTTAACGTATCAGAAAAACATGGAAATCAAACTTAAGTTGAGGCTTGCTAATTAATTTTATGTTAAGATGAAATAAATTCAATTTTGGTCTTTGTTGTGCTAGAACTCCGTCATTTAAAAACATTACTTGCGCTAAGAGAACATGGCTCACTGGTGGCTGCCGCGACCGATTTATGCCTGACGCCATCTGCAATTTCTCACCAGTTAAAAGAACTTGATCATTGGTACGGGGTAGAAGTGGTGAATCGCCGTAGTCGCCCTGTCAGCTTTTCCAATGTTGGGGAACGTCTACTTAAACTGGCAGATGATGTATTGCCGCAAGTTCAGATCGCACAGACCGATATTACCCGTATCGTGCACGGCCAGACGGGACGGATTATCTTCTCTTCAGAATGTCACAGTTGTTTTGACTGGTTGATGCCGTTATTGAATCAGTATCGTCATCAATATCCGGATGTAGATCTGGACTTTGCCGCGGGTTTCGAGTCGAATCCTCACGAGCTGTTGCAAAATGCGGAGTTTGATCTATTGATCACGGCAGATCCGATTGCATTGAAGGGAATTGAGTATTTCCCAATTTTCAAATATGAATCACGCTTGGTTCTGTCTAGCACGCATCCTTTGGCACGTGCCGAGCAGGTGAGCGTGCAGGATCTGGCAGAAGAAACCCTGATTACTTATCCGGTTGATAAGCATCGCCTGGATATCATGGCGCATCTGTTTATTCCTGCCAATGTTTATCCGAAGCACATCCGCACTACAGATCTGACCCAAATGCTGATCCAGCTGGTGGCAAGTGGACGCGGCATTGCGGCACTGCCGGATTGGGTGGTCAATGAATATGAGCAAAAAGGCTGGGTGGTCAGCCGCCGTCTGGATTGTGTCGCTCCGGAAGGTGTCAGACGTACACTGTATGCGGGTTATCGGGTCGAGGATAAAGAGAAGAACTATTTTGAAGGCTTTATCAAGCAACTTGAAAAGTTTTCCAAGATGCGTGCCGTGTATTATGAAAATTAATCGAATATGATTTCATAGATAAAGGTAGCCATGCGCTACCTTTATTTTTATGAGTTGATTATGCAGATGAGATACGCGTTAAGATTTCCCGATCAGTAGTGACAAAATCCCAGCAGCAATCAGTGGTCCAACCGGAACGCCTCTTAATAAGGCGACACCTGCTACTGTACCGATCAGAAGGCCGGCAACCACATCGGGTTGATTACTCATTAATTTAACGCCCCGTCCGCCTAGCCATGCCACCAGCAGGCCAACGGCAATTGCCGCCAGAGATTTGATGCTGATAAATGATTTAAGGATGCTTTCTCCGCTGATCTTGCCACTGGCAATCGGTGCAAGTACCCCAATGGTGAGAATAATGATGCCAATATTCAATCCATGGCTCTGAATATAAGGAAAAAACTGGTTTAAAGGAGTCAGTTTGACCAGGATCAGACACGCTGCTGCTACAGTGACAGCCGTGTTTTGACTAAAGATACCGCAACCTAATAAGACCAGCAGCACCACTAAATTGATATCGAATTGAGAGAACATCGCAGGGCATGGGGAAGGGAAATAAAGTTGAATTATATCGTAATTTATCGAGGTTTATTTTAAAAAGCGCTTTTTTCTCATCTATAGATACAAGTTTAAGTTGGTAAGTGTTTGAACATTAATAAAAATAAAGAAAGCCATTTCCAAAATTAGAAATGGCTTTTCCTGAGAAATTTAGGCCAGTTTTTTGAAGGTTCCGTAGTAAGCAATTTGTTCATCCCAGAACTGTTCCCATAAATCACAGTATTCAAGACAGATTTGACGGATTGAATCGTATTCAGATTCAACGCAGGCCTGTGCCAGTACAAACCATAAATCATCTTCATGGTCATCATCAGCCGCTTCGGCAGTCGCATCATGTGAAACACCATGGACATAGTAATAACCACTATCCACATCGAAACCGACCGCCTTGGTGGCCTGACGTAGCGCAGGACTGAATAAAATCACTTCTTCTTCTGCAACGGCGAGCAAAGCTGAAACTGCCTGATAGCTGTTAAACGAATTTTCCAGATAATGACGTACCCGTTGTGCAATCAGCGAAGGTTGATAGTCATTACGCTCAGACTGGCTCAAATCAAAGTCATTGAGCACATCTTCAAATAATGGATAATGTGCATATTCAGGGTTGCCGGAATAATAACCTTCCTGATCCAGACCTGGACGGAAACCAAATTCGTCCAGAATGTTCAGGTTCAATAAAAAGCGCGGGAACATTTTGGAACCCGATAATAAACGTGGTTCTAACTGCTTGGTCTGGAATTGAGCCATCAATAAGGCATCGGTAAATACCTGAACAATGGCATGACGATATTCAAGATGAATATGCTTTAAAGTCTCTTTGTCAATTACACCGTCATTTAAAAGCTGAATGGCAGGATGTCTTGAAACAGGATGATTTGAAATTTCTGCTCTTAACTTGTTCAGAAAATCCAGGTTCTTGTTCCATAGATCCGCAGAAATACTATTTTTCATGCCTTCAATAGCTTTCTGTCTCGGGTTGTTAAAGTTTTCAAATTTTTTTGACATAGTCTTGTACTCGATGAATTAATAATATTATTGCTTTTCCAATTATTTAGTTAGATTTTCTTTGGCTGATTATGAATATAACTATTGTTTCAGCCAAACATCTTTTTATTGGATGATTTAAATATAAAATTATTTTTTTGTGAAATCAATTTATTAAAGCGGCTAAAAAATCGCAATAAAGCTTATTATTTAACTTAACTGTAAATAAAAAGTGAACTAATTCACGGTATATTTTTTTATTTAAAAAATAGAAAGATTTTTTTACAAATCATCTTGTATATCAGCCGTTTTTTTCATACCCTATAACAGGAACAATAAAGAAAGTATGACTTTTCTATACTGCTCTTAAAATAAGATAAATATACATAGTGGCCAGAAATTTCCAGCATGTAAACTATGTCTTAATAATATGTTAAGTTTTTTGATAGAATTCTAAAAGGATAATAAAATGTCAAAAAAAGAAGATATCATTGTAACGGCTCTAGACCTTTTTAACCGTCATAACTACAGTTCTGTGGGTGTGGATCGAATTATTAGTGAGTCGGGCGTTGCCAAAATGACGTTCTACAAATACTTTCCTTCTAAAGAGAACCTGATTGAAGAGTGTCTGTCGCGAAGGAATAAAAGTATCCAAGCGTCTATTGAAAACGAAATTAGCCTGAAAGCAGCAGATGATTATTTAGGTAAAATTAAAGCCGTATATTTTTGGCATCTCGGCTGGTTTAATTCAGATGATTTTCATGGCTGTATGTTTCAAAAAGCGTCATTAGAAATTTTACAACAGTATCCTTCCATTATTCGTCCAATCATGGAATATCGTGAGTGGTTAATGGCATTGGTAGAAGACTTGTTTGTAAAGGCACAGGTTTATCAGCCTCATGTATTAACAGCAATGTATATTAATATTCTGGACGGGATGACCTCGTATGCAAAAGTAAATAAAGATCATGCCCAGATCGAAGAGTGCTGGTATTATATCGAGCGATTAATCCATTTAGATGCAGCATAATAACTTGTTATTGTAGTTATGCTAAATAATAACCTTTAGATAAGTAAAATTACATTTTTATAAAACTTAAAATAAAAAACCGAGGATTTATCCTCGGTTTTTTTATAGAGCAATATTATTTTTCGACGAAGGCACGTTCAATCACATAATCGCCCATCACGCCCATACGTGGTGATTCAACCAAACCGTGCTGATCGAGCAGCGCAGCGACGTCTTTCAGGAACGCCGGGCTACCACAGAGCATGGCACGGTCAGTTTCACGGTTAAAACGTGGTAAACCAATTTTTTCAAACAGTTCGCCAGTCTCAATTGCCGTTGTTACACGACCTTGGGTGTGGAACGGTTCACGTGTCACAGTCGGATAGTAGATCAACTTGTCTTTGATGCCTAACTCTTCAAAGAATTCATGATTTGGAAGTTCATTCAAGATTAAATCTTGGTAGGCAAGTTCAGACACATAACGTGTACCATGCACCATAATCACTTTTTCAAACTTCTCGTAAGTTTCCGGGTCACGAAGCAAAGAAAGGAATGGGGCAAGGCCAGTACCAGAAGATAACAGATATAAATTTTTACCTGGTAGTAAATCGTCGTGTACCAAAGTGCCTGTAGGCTTTTTAGAAATCAGAATTTCGTCGCCCACTTGTACTTTTTGTAAAATAGAAGTTAATGGACCGTCTTGTACTTTAATAGAGAAGAATTCAAGTTCTTCTTCATAATTCGCACTGGCGATCGAATAAGCACGCATTAAAGGCTTACCATTCACTTCAAGGCCGATCATTACAAACTGACCATTTTTAAAACGTAAGCTGACGTCGCGTGTAGTTTTAAAACTGAAAAGTGTGTCATTCCAGTGGTGAACATGAGTAATGCGTTCAACGTTAAAAGCAGCCATTAAAGGTCTCGATCACAGTTAAAAGAAACAGATCGCTATTCTAATCTAAAATCATTCTCGATAAACTGAATATATTTAATTGTGTTTATAAGAAAAAGTGATGAACAGTTCAGTAGTGATGCCAATCATTGGTCATATGTGTTCGCCTTATCGTGAGAAATTCGGTATCCCGCGCCAGCCAAATCTGGTGCAGGTCGAGTCATATATAGAGATGACGGCGGCTTATAGCGATATTCTGGCATTTGAAGGCATTGAAGATTTTAGCCACTTATGGCTGCTATGGCAGTTTCATGAGAATAAAAATTCGGATAACGCCTTGAATCAAATGCCTAAATTTCGTGCACAAGTACGACCGCCTAGGCTGGGAGGCAACCAGAAAATAGGGGTTTTTGCGACCCGAAGCATGTATCGCCCATCTCCGATTGGTTTATCGGTAGTACAGTTTTTACGCATTGAAAAGCATGGCAAAGCGGTACGGGTCTATGTCACGGGCAGTGATTTGCTGGATGGTACCCCGATTTTAGATATCAAGCCGTATATTCAATATTCGGATGCGGTGACTGAGGCGGTCAGTGGCTATGCACAAGAGCAGCCACAGCGTAAAACGGTGGTTTGGTTGGAAAATGCACAACAGCAACAACAGCAGTTATTAAAGCAGGGGATTTTGCATAAAAAGATATTCGATGAACTTGAACAAGTGTTATCTTTAGATCCTCGACCTGCCTATCAGCATGATGCTGAACGCGTGTATGGAATGCGCTTTGCCATGTTGAATGTACGTTTTACGGTGGGTGAACAGGATGTCACCATTGTTGCAGTGGAACAAAGTTAAAACTTTAAAAATATAAAATTCGTTAAAAATTTGGGGAATCAACGGTGATGCAAGCTCAGGCAAAATTCGCAAACTTTTCTTTTACGATCGATGTGACCTGGTGTCTGGAACAATTGGTGCAGGATGGCCGTATCACGGAACGGGACAAACTGCTGGTACAGACCACACATCGGCAAAAGGATCAGTTGAAATGGCATCCTTTGCAGTGGATTGCCAATTTCAGCCTCAAAGACCAGCTGAATGCAGGTAGTACCTTATCGTTGAATCGCTTGTGTCAATGGCTGGCTGAGAAAGCTGATCTTCCCTTATTTATCATTGATCCACTTAAGGCCGATGTTGCGGCGTTAACCAGTGTCATGTCACAAGAGTTTGCCGCCAGAAATCATATTCTGGCAGTAGAAGTACACGCAGACCGGATTCTGATTGGCACCGATCAACCCTTTATCAGCGAATGGTTGAACAATCTGGAACGGAGTCTGGCACCTAAAAAGATTGAAAAAGTTTTGCTCAATCCTGAACAGCTACAACGTTATATTGTTGAGTACTATCAGGTCAGCCGAGCAGTCAGTTCCTCACAAAATGCCAGTATCTATGACCGCGAAAATAAAGGCGTTGAGGCTTTATTACAGTTAGGCGATACCCAGAATCCTGATGCCAATGACCAGCATATTGTCAAACTGGTGGACTGGGTGCTGCAATTTGCGTTTGAGCAAGGTGCCAGCGATATTCATCTGGAACCACGTAAAGACAAAGGTAAGGTACGTTTCCGTATCGATGGAGTGCTGCATACCATCTATAACATGCCTGCCAATACACTGACCGCGGTAATTTCCCGTATCAAGATTCTTGGCCGCATGAATGTGGCGGAAAAGCGTAAACCGCAGGATGGACGCTTAAAAACCCGAACACCGAAAGGACAGGAAACCGAATTACGTCTTTCGACTTTGCCGACCGCTTTTGGTGAAAAACTGGTAATGCGTATTTTCGATCCGGAAGTATTGGTGCGGAGTTTCCAGCAACTGGGTTTTGAAGGTCATTTATTACAAAGCTGGCAGCAGCTGACGCAGCATAGTCACGGTATTATTCTGGTCACAGGGCCAACAGGTTCGGGTAAAACCACCACGCTGTATTCATCTTTAAAGCAGCTGGCGACCGAACAGGTCAATGTCTGTACCATTGAAGACCCGATTGAAATGCTGGAGCCGAGTTTTAACCAGATGCAGGTCAATCCAAACATTGAGTTAGGCTTTGCAGATGGCGTACGTGCCTTAATGCGTCAAGATCCTGACATTATCATGGTCGGTGAGATTCGAGACCATGACACCGCAAACATGGCGATTCAGGCTGCATTAACTGGGCATCTGGTGTTATCTACCTTACATACCAATGATGCACCGTCCAGTTTGACGCGTTTACATGATCTAGGTGTGCAGCCATTCCTCACGGCTGCCACAATTCTCGGTGTTCTGGCTCAACGTCTGGTTCGTCGCCTGTGTCCGCATTGTAAACAGGAAACGCCAATTAATGAGCAAGAATGGGAACATCTGACCTTTGATTATATGATGGACATGCCGACCAGCATGTATAAAGCGGTGGGATGTGAAGCTTGTCGTCATACCGGCTATAAGGGCCGAGTCGGGATTTACGAATTTATGCCGGTTAGTCTGGAGCTCAAGTCACTGATTAGTGCGCATGGCACACTCAATGATTTAAAAGCACAAGCGAAAAAAGAAGGCGTTGAGCCCTTGCGGATTGCGGGTGCGCGTAAAGTGATTGAGGGCGTGACTACCTTGGAAGAAGTATTGCGCGTGGTACCATTAAATTAAGCTACAGCATCATCTTCAGATTCACCTCATCTTGGTTTGTTTTAATGACTGCATCGAAATGATGAAACCACAATGAGGGGAAACAAGATGAATGTATTATCTAAATGTGCAGTTGTTGCTGGCTTGGTTGGCGCAACTACTTTTGCTGTAGCCAATACCACTGCCGTAAATCAGCAAGCATTGGCGCCGACTCAAATTACCACAGTCAAACAAGCCTTAACCTTAAAAGATGATACTCCAGTCAAGTTGAAAGGTTATGTGGTCAAATCCACAGGTGATGAGAAATATCAGTTTAGTGACCAGACCGGTTCTATGACGGTCGATATTGATGATGACTTGTGGCAAGGTAAGCCCGTATCAGCAAAAACACCAGTGACCTTAATTGGTGAAATCGACATCGACTATAAACCAGCGAAACGTGTTGAAGTAGATGTCGATCAGGTTCAATTCTAAAGATTGATGAATCAATATAAAAAAACCACATGATTATCATGTGGTTTTTTGTTGATGATTTATTTTAAGATCATGTGAAAGATCAATACAGTGGGCTGTTTTATGCGAATTTTATTGGCTGAAGATGATGCCTCGCAGGCAGAAAGTATCAAGGCCTGGCTGGAAATGGACGGTTATAGCGTTGACTGGGTGGAACGTGGCGATCATGCGATTCTGGCAGCCGAACAGCATCAATACGACTGTATTCTGCTGGATCGGGGCTTACCACAAGCGTCAGGAGATGAAATTCTGAAAAGCATTCGCCGACAAAATAGCAAAACCCCGGTGATTTTTATTACCGCCAAAGACCATATCCATGATCGGGTCGAAGGGCTAGATCTGGGGGCCAATGACTATCTGGTCAAGCCATTTAATCTGGAAGAATTATCCGCCCGGGTTCGTTCCCAATTGCGTCAGCATCAAGCTCAAGCAGGTCAATATCTTTATTTTGCCCATCTACAACTGGATCCCCAAGCCAAAACCCTGATTCAGGAGGGGAAAGCTGTGAATCTGACTGCCAAAGAGTTTCAGATTTTATATAAGCTGATGCAGCAACCTGAACATATTGTGACACGGGAACAACTGGAAGAATCCCTGTATGCATGGGGTGATGAAATTGAAAGTAATGCCATCGAGGTCTTTATCTATCAGATTCGTAAAAAGATTGGCGGGCAATATATCAAGACCATTCGCGGTCTAGGCTATCGCATGCATCAGGGTGAATAGGATGAAAGTCGTGTCATTACAAACCAGACTGGTTAAAACTTCATTAATCAGTTCAATCATTGCTGGATGTGTGGCCTTACTTTTATTCGCGGTAATTTCGGTGTATCAAACCATGCAGATGCAAGATGAGATCATGGACGAGATTTCAGATATGTTGCTGATGACCGACTTAACCCAATCCTCAGGACAGCAGATTGATGAACTGAGTGATGAATTTGATATCCAATATCAGTTGCGCAATTCGCAGCTGGTGTTGACCCAATCCACAGATTTTCAGTTTGATCCACAGCATTACAGCTTGATTACAGCCAGGCAGGGTAACTTTGGCCTGATTTGGCAAAAAGGACAGTTATGGCGAAGTTATGCGGGCGAAGATGAGCATGCGCCTATGCAGGTATTGCTTCTACAACCCCTAGGAGAACGTTTTAAAGATTTGCTTAATCATTTCGCAGGTTATAGCTTGATCTTGCTACTGGTATGGCTAATGCAATGGATCATGTTGCATTTCCTGATTAAACGGCAATTTAAGGTAATGCATCAATTATCTTCAGAAATCTCAGCAAAGAATGCAGATGATTTAAGCCCGATATCAACTGGAGAGGTAGAGCTGAAAGAGTTACAGCCTATGTTAGGGCAGCTCAATCGCCTGTTACAGCGCCTCGAACAATCCTTGCATGCAGAACAGCGTTTTACTGCGGATGCCTCCCATGAATTGCGTTCGCCTTTGTCTGCAATTCAGCTTCGATTGCAGTTGTTACAACGTAAGTATCCTGAACGGGCGGGTGATTTTGTCCAGATACAGCAAGATGTCAATCGCGGTATTCAAACGCTGGAAAATTTGCTGCTGTTGGCGCGTCTCGATCCTGAGCATGCGAATAATCTGCCGAAAACTCAGTTTGACCTAAATGCGGTGATACAAGAGGCAATGCAAGCCTTGGCATTATTTATGCAGGACAAGCAGATTCAAATACAGCTGGATGTCTCAACGCAGCCCAAGATGCTGCATGCTAATCAACAACTGATATTTACCTGTATCCGCAACATAATTGATAATGCGATCCGCTATAGCCTTGAGCACGGACAGATTTATATCAGTTTGAAGCAACAACTAGATGCAATAGAACTTGTGGTCGAAAATGAAGGGCAAGGCGTGGATGTTGAAATTCTGGAACGTTTAGGTGAGCGTTTTTATCGTGCCTTAGGAACTAAAACCCAAGGTTCGGGATTAGGTCTGTCGATTTGTAAAAAAATTGTTGAATTGCATCAGGGCAAAATCAAGTTTTCCCAATCCTGCTATGGCGGACTCAAGGTGAGTATTCAGCTGCCTGTATAAATTTTCTCATAAGCAACATAAAAAAAAGCAGCATGCGCTGACATACTGCTTATTCCCACGTTTATTATTATGCGGTTGTTATTATATTACTTCGTTAAAATCAGGCGATTATTACGGGTTAGACGTAAACGGTATTCCTCACCCGCATGCATAATGCGGATTTCTCGTCCCAAGGCAAAAAGATTGTTTGAATGCAACATTGGCAATGATTGGGCTGCATCTGTACTACGAGTAAATAGGTTGAATGGTGCGTTCATTTGTTATGCTCCGTGGTGTGTTCTTTAACGTTTTAAATGATAATCATTATCGAATAGACCTGTCAACGGAAATTTTAACAATTTACAAAATCAGTGAGTAATTTTGTTTTTAGTCATGTGAATTCGTGTTTAAACACCTTAAAATCTGGATAAAAGATGAGAGATTTTAGTCTGTTATGACCAAAGCTACATTTGATGTTGCAATCGCAATTTTATTACACAAAACCAAAGTATTGGTCGGCTGGCGACAGGCCAGCCAGCATCAGGGCAATAAACATGAGTTTCCTGGTGGAAAAGTTGAAGCCGGTGAAACACCAGAGCAGGCTTGCCGCCGTGAGATTTATGAGGAAGTGGGCATAGGTTTAAAGGACTGGCATGTTTTTGATGTGATCCGTCATGAGTATGACGACATTATCGTAAATCTGCATTTATTCCATGCCTATGTACCCGATGAATTGCTTGATCTGATTCATCAACCGTGGGGCTGGTACAAACGTGAGCAACTGGCCGAGTTAAATTTTCCAAAAGCCAATGATGCCATTTTACAACGTTTGATCTGGCCTCATCTCATCAAGATCAGTGGACAGATTGATGCCTTGCCGCAACAACAGGCGCTCTTATATTGGCGTAATGATTCTGTTGATATTGATCAGATCCAGTCGCAGCTTTTAAGCTTGAGCGATGCGCAATTGCAGAAATTGATGATCAATGTCGATCTGTGGCAGCAACTGGATGCTGAATTGCGCGATAAAATCTCAACCATTCATTTAAAGCAATCACAATTGATGAGTTTAAGTAAAGCTGGTTTGGTCGTTGGGAAGCGCTTTATCGCAGCTTGTCATGATGCGGTCTCTTTGCAACATGCCCATCATATTGGTTGTGATGCGGTGTTATTAAGTCCGGTACAGACCACTGAAACGCATCCTGATGCGAAAGAATTGGGCTGGGAGGGTTTTGATGAACTCGCCCGAACCAGTGATATTCCTGTTTTTGCCTTAGGGGGGGTTGCACCTGCTGAATTAAAACAAGCCCAAAAGCATTATGCTTATGGGCTTGCCGGGATTCGTCAGTTTAGTGCAATTGACTAGGATTAAAGTGCCTGAAGGGCTCTACGCGCTTCTTGAGCCTTCACCGAATGATTGCGGGCTTCACTGGCTTTCAGAATAATTAACCACAATTGCTTTTTCATGGCATTGCTTTGCGCATAACTTAAGCCACGGCGGGCCAATGCTTCTGCATTGGCATATTCTTTACGTTGATCGGCAATCATAGCCAGATACAAATAGGTTTCCGTGGCCTGTGGCGCGATACGTTGTGCCTGAAGGGCATAACGTTCAGCTTCTGCCAGTTGTTGCTGTTTATAAGCGACCTGGGTTTTTTGCATCAAGGTTTTAAATGCCGGCAGTTGGCTACCATCATTAAACTTTTGCTGCACCTTTTGTTGCGGCACAACCACAGGAACGCTTTGACGCTTAATCTCTTTTTGATCATAAGGCGTGATTTTCACTCCGGAAGAGGATTGGCTTTCCTTTTTCGGTGGGTGAGTTGACGTGGTCTTGGTTGGCGCCTTTTCAGGTGCCGTGGTACAACCCGCCAGTATAAGCATTCCAATAATAACTGCTGTTTTCTTCATCATGTTCAATTATCCTTTTGAGGCTTAGTTCTCACCGTTACCGTTATAGCTACCGCTGGAAATCACACGTGCCGGGCTGCGATTGGATAAGTCTGTATCCATCTGGTTTTCACTTTCACGAATATAGTTACCAATGCTATCGTCCTGCTGATCATCCTGTGTTTCATCTGTTTGTGGAATATAGGTCGGTTCCACTTCATAATGAGACTGGCCACACAGCGTGGCACGACGTGGCACAGTTTGGCGCATTAAAGGAATATACATTGCGCCATCACAGCCTTGCGCAGATAAATCACCGCTGGCGCTATCAATCCATTGCCATTGCACATTATCGGTTTGACGCAGATTAACAGGCTCTTGACGAAGCTGTTTCATAACATTGGTCCAGACTGGTAATGCACCAGATGAACCGGTTAAGCCAGTGACTTTGTTATCATCCAGACCTAACCACACCACTGCCACATGATTGCCTGAATAACCTGCAAACCATGAATCTCGGGTGTCATTGGTGGTCCCAGATTTACCCGCCAGATTTAAAGATTCAGGCAGACTGTTATAGGCAGAGCGACCTGTACCAGAACGCATCACCTGTTGTAAGCCAAAGTTCAGGATATAGGCTGCAGCAGGGTCAATGGTTTGTTGTACATTCAAGCCATAACGCTCAAGCAAATGTCCTTTGGCATCCACCACCGTACGGATCGAGCGAGGCGGATATTTAAAGCCACCTGTCGCGAAGTTGCTATAGATGCTTAATACTTCCATCGGTGACATATTCACTGCGCCCAGATAGATCGAAGGGTAGGCCGGAATATCTGAAGTCACACCAAACTGTCTTAATTTATTGCTGAACGCAGATAAACCAAATTCATTGCCTAAACGGACAGTGGATAAGTTGTATGAGTTGGCTAGAGCTTGTTGCATTGGTACAACACCATGCTCACCACCGCTATAGTTTTTCGGGGTCCAGCTCTTATCACCATCAATTGGAATATTGACGGCACTGTCTTCAATCGGGCTGGCCCATGTGTATCGGCCTGATTCGATTGCATTCAGGTAAATGATCGGTTTAAGCAAAGAACCGACTTGACGTTTGGCATCCAGCGCCCGGTTAAAACCGGTAAAGTCCTGAGTTGAACCTACGGCTGCAACCAGTTCACCATTTTCAGGATGGGCAACCAGTACCGCACCTTGCAGGTTTCTTAAACGGCCCGGATTAGCATTGGCTAAACGGCTGACGGTACTCTTAAATGCGTTCTGTACCTGAGTCTGTGCGATTGGATCAAGGGTTGTGAAAATTCTCAGGCCTTGATTGGTAATATCACTTTCCTGATATTCGGTACGGAGTTGACGACGGACAATATCCAGGAAATCAGGGAATTTAGCAGGGCCTAAAGTTGGCTTGCTGACCACATTTAATGGGCGGGCAATTTCATCTTCATATTCTGCATCAGTCAAATAACCCATCACTTTCATGTTGTTTAAGACAACATCACGACGTTTTTTCGCTGATTCTGGATTACGCCAAGGATTATACAAAGAAGGGCCTTGAACCAGACCAACCAGAAAGGCCTGTTGGGAAATATTCAGTTCACGCAATGGTAGACCGAAGTAAAATTGTGATGCCAAACCGTAACCATTAATCGAATAGCTACCATTTTGACCTAAGTTCACTTCATTTAAGTAAGCTTCCAGAATCTCGTCTTTACTGTAATGTAATTCAATCAATAGCGCCATGAGGGCTTCATTGACTTTACGTTTCAGCGTCTT
This sequence comes from Acinetobacter sp. WC-323, assembly GCF_000314615.1. Taxonomy (NCBI): domain Bacteria; kingdom Pseudomonadati; phylum Pseudomonadota; class Gammaproteobacteria; order Moraxellales; family Moraxellaceae; genus Acinetobacter; species Acinetobacter sp. WC-323. The sequence goes on along the minus strand of NZ_AMZS01000046.1, from coordinate 244,476 downwards.
TTCCGGTGATAGGTAGAAGTTCTTGACCAATTGCTGGGTTAAGGTTGAACCCCCTTGGCGACGACCACCCGTAACATTACTGACGACAGCACGGGCAGTGCCACGGATCGAAAGACCATGATGGTGATAGAAGTTACGATCTTCCGTCGAGATCAAGGCTTCAATCAAGGTTTTAGGTACTTTATTCAGTTTAATGAGAACGCGGTCTTCATTATGTTGCGGATAGATACCACCGATCAATAAAGGTTCTAAGCGAGCAATCCCTGTATTTGAGGGTTTGGTAGAGCGCACTTCACTGACTTCGCCATTGGCAAAGGCCAGTTCCAGCACCTGTTCAGGTTCGGTACTATCACCGTAGTCGAAACCACGGGTATGCACATACATCTGGTTGCCCTGAACCACATAGCTACCCGACTTGTCGTAGTTAGCCGTATTCTTATATCCCAGTAATTTTAACTCTTGGGTAAAATTATCCTGAGTAATCGGTGCATTGGCATAGATTTCCAATGGGCGAGCAAACACCTTGGCAGGGATATCCCAACGCTGACCTTCAAACTTGTCACGAATAATATTATCCAATCGGATCAGATAGATACTAAAGGCAACAAAGACACCTATCACTAACATTGAGAAAATGAGTGCTAGAAAACCAATACCACGTTCAAACTTCATAGATTTGCGTTAAAACCAAAACAATGACGGTAATGATGCGATAGCTTATTGTCATTTTGCAATCATAAAACTGTGAATAAATAGCAACATGCAATAAAAAGTTTAAGCATGTGTTGACATTAAAGGTATAAAAAAGCAACCGATAGACATTTTTATACTTTTTAATCAATCATCAACGCAACATAGGTTGTTAATGATATGATAGTCGATAACCGCGACGGAGCTGAATTATTCGTGCAAATTTCACATAAATCCTTTCGAAATATTGGTCTCATTGGACGACCAGACAAGTATTCTGTAGTAGAAACGTTATGTTTAATTCATGATCATTTGATCAATTTAGGCTTAAACCCCGTTTTTGATCAGGAAACCGCAAAACTTGTCCCCTATAGTCATGGCCAGACCGTGAGCCGAAACTTATTGGGTGAAGTCGTTGATTTAGTGATTGTGGTGGGCGGTGATGGTTCATTGCTCCATGCTGCACGTGCTTTGGTACGCTATAGTACGCCTGTGCTCGGCATTAACCGGGGGAGACTCGGCTTTTTAACCGATATTAAACCTGCCGAAGCCATCTTTAAACTGGATCAGGTGTTACAAGGCCAGTTCCAGCTGGACCGCCGTTTCTTACTGGAAATGGAAGTGCGTACCAATGGTGAAACCATTTATGATGCGATTGCATTGAATGATGTAGTGTTGCACTCAGGTAAATCGGTGCATATGATCGATTTCGAGCTGAATATTGATGGGCAATATGTCTATCGTCAGCACAGTGATGGTCTGATTGTTTCAACCCCAACGGGTTCAACGGCGTATGCACTTTCAGGCGGAGGGCCGATTCTGCACCCAAGTATGGATGCGATCGCGCTGGTGCCGATGCATCCGCATACCTTGTCATCACGTCCGATCGTGGTGGGTGGACAAAGTGAAATCAAGATTAGCATCCGTGAAAATCGTGTTCTGCCGATGGTGAGTGCTGATGGTCAACATAGTGTTGCATTAAATGTAGGTGACACGGTGCATATCCGCAAACATCCGTTTAAACTAAGCTTATTACATCCACCAGGTTATGACTTTTATATGGCATGCCGTACCAAATTAGGGTGGAATCAAGATTTTGAATCTTTTCAACAGGATGACTCATGAATATTGAACAAATGCTCGCTATTTTAAATCCTGAAATTGTTGAGCGTCTTCGTACTGCTGTTGAAATTGGTAAATGGCCAAATGGCGTTGCACTCACCAAAGAACAGCGTGAAACCTGTATGCAAGCCGTTTATGCCTGGGAAATGGAAAATTTGCCAAAAGAACAGCGCAGTGGTTATATCGACCGAGGCACCAAAAAAGATGGTGAAGAGTGTGATGACGACCATCACAAAAATGAACCTGAATTTAAGCCGATTCGTTTTGTTTAAGATGAACTGAATGATTAGAATGCTCCGATGATCGGGGCATTTTTTATAATACTATTGATTAATCGATTCTGAGTTTTAATGGGAAGGTTCTTACAAATTGTATGACGAAGAATAATAAAAAATACTTAATGTTATTTGTTTGCTTATTCATTTCAGCCTGTGACCCATATGTGGCAGGAGATGATGAAATTGTTCAACATGTTCATTTAGACAAATTAACTGCTTCTCAAATCAGCGGGATGAGTGGTGATCTTTTTACATTTAATATGGGGGCTGAAAGAAGCCTTCGCCATTTTTATGTTCAGGGAAACTATAAATATTCACATTTTAGATGCACGCCAATACAAGATTATGTCGTCATCGGATCTGTTTCGATTGATGAAGAGCATGTTGAACATGGGATGTATATTTCATCGGGTTCTTTTAAAGTCTGTGAAGATGAATCCATGAATACCTGCCTCAGGAAGACGCAGATTGAGGGATTATTAACAGATAATCTTTCGTGCCGGCTTGTTGTTGGGGGGCTTTTCAAAAAAAGTAAAGTTATTGCTGATTCTATTGTGATTACGAGAGATTCAATCCTTGAATCGAAAAATTTATAAAATAGTCTGTATATTTTATTCAATGAATGGCGATTTCTTTTACTTGAAATCGCCATTTTGACTTAGTTCAGACGCTTTTCCCATAGTGTTTTGGCTTTATCCATCGCTTCATCATAAGTACTGACTACACCCATGGTATACAACGCAATTCCCATGGTTTCAACGACTGCCAATTCACCATATTCATGCGTCTGCTCACCCAGCCAGACTGCTTTAAATACAGCCAGATCCAGTTCTTCTTCAATCGGACTACGGTCTGGTGTCAATTTCGGAAGTTCGTAATCGTACAACTCACCATTTTTAATCCCGCAAATTAAAGTTTTGGCATCAGGATTACGTTCAAACTCACCACCTTCACCTTTAATCACGGCACTGTTTTGATAACCTAGACGGAAAGCGGTCTGCTGATGTGAACTACGATAAGCAGGGTGGAAAATGGCTTGTAAAGTGGCTTTGGCATTAAATGGATTAATCAGGCGTGCCAGTGTGTGAATCGGAGAGCGAAGTCCCATCACATTTCGCAGTGAAATCAAGTCACTTAAAATTGGTGAAATCGCTTCCAGTGGCAGGTAGGCAAAGTTGTGCTGTTCTAGTTGCTCTCGGACATCCTGTTGATTCTGGCAAATAGAATAGCCTAAGTATTGCAAAACCTGCTCAGTATAAACACGGTTAATGGTATGACCCGATGCGCCATGCATCACAATTTTATAACCATGATGTGCAAGCGTTAGAGCTGCTAGCAAGAACCATGGGTAATGCTTACGCTTGCCTGCATAAGACGACCAGTCCAGATCGACCTCAAGAGACTGAAAATTCAGTTGATCACGCGTGGCTTGAACAAAACCTGCCAGTTCATCAACGGATTCCTCTTTAACACGTAGCAGCATCAAGAAGGCACCCAACTGAACATCCAGTACTTCATCTTTTAAAATCATGCTAAAAGCCTGATAGGCCTCTTCATAACTCAGTGAACGTGAACCAGTTTTACCTTTACCCAAAATACGAACATATTGAGCAAATGGATGTTCTGCGGTTTTATAGATATTTCGTTTTGTGTTCATGGCCGTATTGAGGGTTGTCACTGAGAATGAGATCAATATGACATAAAATCGGGTCAGGTAGCATAAAAAAACCAGCAAGCTGTTTAATCAATAAGCAACTGTGGTTTAAAGAACCAAGATGCAAACAAAATTATTGACCGAATCAGTCTAGTGATTTGATGTAAACGGGACATGACATCCTATCTAAAAGTTATTAGCATGACTGCGAACGAATTTTTAAGAACAAAGAAAGCGAAAGGAAATAATGATGTTAGCTTACGATGCAGATTTGGAACTCTTCCGTGATAACTTTAAGCGCTTTATGAGCGAGCAGATTGCACCGCATTATGACCAATGGGAACGCGAAGGCATCATGCCACGTTCAGTATGGACGGCATTGGGCGAAAATGGATTCTTGTGTGTCGATGTACCGGAAGAATACGGTGGTTATGGTGTGCCAACCCATTATTCATTAATGTTGGTCGAAGAGTCGGCGCGTGCGGGGTACTGTGCATTATCAACTGCAATTTCATGTCACTCTGAAATCGCTGCACCTTATATCCAGCACATCGCAACTGAAGAACAAAAACAGTACTGGCTGCCAAAAATGGTGTCAGGTGAAGTGGTGGGTGCCATTGGCATGACTGAACCAGGTGCAGGCTCAGACTTACAGGCAATGCGGACCAGTGCCATTTTGCAAGATGACCACTATGTGCTAAATGGCTCGAAAACCTTTATTTCAAATGGTCAGCATGCCGATCTGGTGGTGCTTGCAGTGAAAACTGATCCACAAGCGCGTGCCAAAGGTGTGTCACTGATGCTGGTGGATACGCATCTGGAAGGTTTTAAAAAGGGCACTAACCTCGACAAAATCGGTTTGCATTCACAAGATACTTCAGAGTTGTTCTTTGATAATGTCAAAGTGCCGAAAGATCAATTACTGGGTCAGGCAGGGCAAGGGTTTGCTTATTTGATGCAGGAGCTTCCACGCGAACGTACTGCGATTGCAGCTACCGCTTTAGGTGCAATTCGTGGTGCAATTGACTTGGCAACGGCGTATGTCAAAGAGCGTCAGGCCTTTGGTCAGGCAATTTCACAATTCCAGAATACCCGTTTTGTCTTGGCACAAGCGAAGATTGATGAGTTGGCGACTGCTGCTTTCTATAACCAAAACGTTGAGCTATATAACGAAGGTAAACTGGATGTAGAAACTGCTGCGGCATTGAAGAGCTTCAGTACTGACATGCAAATGAAAGTTGCAGATAACTTGCTTCAGTTATTTGGTGGTTATGGTTATATGACTGAATACCCAATTTCACGTTTCTTCGTTGATGCACGTATCCAGCGTATTTATGGCGGAACCAACGAGATCATGAAAGAAATCGTGGCGCGTGGCATTATCGGTAAAGCTTAATCCGCATTTACCTCGTCAAACAGCCTGCTTTCGAGCAGGCTGTTTTGTTTTTTCGATTTGCTAGATTGACGAAGAACCGGATAATTTTGCTGTTTAGGCAATTGCTGTAAGGCTTGATTAATTTTTCTCAGAAACTGATCGGCTTCATCTTGCCGAAAAAGGTCTTCAGTATATTCACTGCGTTGTTGAAAGCGGCCACAGCCTCGTATTTCCATATTAGATGGATTAAATGACCAGTCATTTGGGTTTTTTAGATAAATGCTTAAGTCACTTTCACAACTTTTCCATAAATTTAAAAACACATTCGATTGTTCTGATTTAAATCCCATTGCAGGGTAAACGCGAAAACCTTTCATTTCGGGATTTGAAAATTGAAAAAACTTATCAACGGGCATACCTCCCCAAAGGATTGCAGCATTTTCTGGCAAGGTGATGCCTGTTAAGTTCTGTTCTTTTAAGGCATGAGTTTGCTGATGCATCTGTCTAAAGTGTTGTGATTGATAAGTCAGTTTGGTTTGAGACGGGACAGATATTCCACGAACTTGATTGCTTAGCGGGGTGATAAAGTAAGGCGATCGGTCGGTGCCATTGCAACCTGCAATCAAAGGGCAGCCACCACATGCCGATAAACCGATACTGATCAAGCCAAGTAAACCTAAGCCAAAAATCTTATGCATTGTATTTAACTATTGTTATGAGATCTTTTCATAGTATAGCTAATCTATGTCATTCAATGGTCTGAATTTAAGCGGACAATTCTCCGCTTAAATTCAGCTGTGTTTATTCCAGATTTTATGGTGTTGGTTCATCAAATAGATTTGAACAACTTTGCGGCTGACAACCTGCCAACATAATCGCTTTCGGCAAGCTGGCATACATATTGGTGAGATGCTGTTCGGCAGGATGGCGGTAATTCCAGAACAAGAAATGCTTGGAACGTTGCTGATTAAAGTTTTGATAGAAGTTGTTCTGCTTTTGCAAGGATTCAGCATCTAGTGTTGGGCTTCGTCCATGTTCATGCGTACCCACTGTGGTCATCAGCATGATCTCTTGAGCACGATTTGCTTTATTGTTTAACCAGTCCTTTTGTTTGTTGAGCAGTGCATAATGATCAAACCAGAGTGAAGGGCTGGCGGCAATATAACGCTGGAACATGTGTGGTTGGCTAAAGAAAGTGTGTAAGACAAACAGTCCACCAAAGGAGTGCCCAAATAAACTCTGTTGCTGTGAATTGACTTTAATTTTGGTTTGAATCGCAGGCTTTAGCTCTTTTTCTATAAATTGAATAAATTGGTCTGCACCACCATAAGTGTACTTGGCTTGCTTTTGGAACTCAGCGGATGTTTGGGGTGTATAGTCTAAAGCACGCTTTTCTACATCAAATGTGCTTTGTTTAGGATAACCAATTGCAACAATGGCGACCGGACTCAAACCTAAACGATTGGCACCACCACCCACGGATTTAGCGATATTGGCAGCACTATCAAATGCGGCATTACCATCCAGTACATACAGTACAGGAAAACCTTGCTGTGGAGCTTCACCAGCAGGAACAGAGATCTGGATCAAATAATCATGTTTTGTATATTTGGATGCTATTACAAAGCTTTGCTGAATATTGGTCTGTGCTTTGAGAGGCGCTTTATTTGCACTGGAGGTGTTGGGTTGAGCAAAAGCCAGTGGTGTTGCCATGAGCAGAGAAAAAGTCAAAATCCCAAGATGTTTAAACATCACTTTATTTACACCCATCAAAATTTTGACAAGTAATATATAATGAAAATCATTATCAATAAAGTTTAATCAGAAAAAGAGTTAAAACTCAGCGTGTTTAATGACTAAAAGTATTGTTATACTCTAGCTCGGATAATCGATTCATAGATAGATTGTAATCCATTCTTATAGATGATTTTGCTGAGGCTGCATTCAATGGTAAACGATGGACAAAACACATCGAATTCACTTAATTTAGAACAAATTCGTAACGATATTGATAGTGTTGATCAACAAATCCAAGAGTTACTCAACCGCCGTGCGACACTGGCAGAAGCGGTAGCTAAAGCGAAATTTGCATCCGAAGAAAATCCACTGTTTTATCGTCCGGAACGTGAAGCGCAAGTGCTGCGTAAAGTCATGGAGCGTAATCAGGGCCCTTTGTCTGATGCAACCATGGCCCGTTTATTCCGTGAAATCATGTCGGCATGTCTGGCGCTTGAAGCACCACAAAGCATTGCATTCTTAGGGCCAGAAGGGACATATACGCATTCTGCTGTGTTGAAGCATTTTGGTAAAGATGCGGTTGTGCGTCCATTACCGACCATTGATGAAGTGTTCCGTGAAGTTGAAGCGGGTAGCGCGCACTATGGTGTGGTTCCTGTAGAGAACTCATCTGAAGGGATTGTGAACCACACACTGGATTGCTTTAAAGCATCGACAGTGAATGTGATTGGTGAAGTTGAGCTTCGTATCCATCACCAATTCCTTGTTTCAGAAAATACCCGTAAAGACAGTATTAAGCAGATTTATGCGCATCAGCAAACCTTGGCTCAATGTCGTAAATGGTTAGATGCACATTATCCGGGCGTTGAGCGTGTTGCACTGAACTCAAATGCAGAAGCGGCACGCCGTATTCGTAACGAATGGCATTCTGCTGCGATTGCCTCTGATATTGCGGCAAGCATGTACAATCTTGAGATTTTACATAGCAATATTGAGGATAATCCTGAAAATACCACACGTTTCCTTGTGATTGGTCGTGAAAAGATTCCTCAAAGTGGTAATGACAAGACCTCTTTATTGATCTCTGCGCATGATCGTGCGGGTGCTTTGCTGGAAATTCTTGCGCCTTTTGCCAAGCATCAAATCAGCTTGACCAGCATTGAAACACGTCCGGCATTACCTGAAAAATGGGCTTATGTGTTCTTTATCGATTTAGAAGGACATATCGGTCAGGAGAATGTTGCGGCGGCATTGGAAGAAATCCGTCCAATGGTGAAAGAGTTACGTGTACTCGGTTCATATCCAATCGCTGTTTTGTAAATCTATTTATGGTAATAATTTTTAAAATCCCTCCCGGCCTCCCTTTATAAAGGGAGGAGTTTCCCCTCTTTTAAAAGAGGGGTTAGGGGAGATTTTTACATAGGCAAATATGTTTTATGTCTCAACCATTATTTAAGAAAGTTGCATTTATTGGGCTTGGACTGATTGGATCGAGTCTTGCCCGTGTGATTGTGGCAGAACAACTTGCATCTCAAATTGTGGCTTCAACACGCTCAAAAAAAACATTAGAAGATGCCAAGGCACTCGGCCTGATTCAACACGGTTATACGGTGCCTGAAGAAGCGGTTCAGGATGCAGACTTAATTGTTTTAGCCTTGCCTGTGCGTGCAACACAAAAAGTGCTGGAACAGATCAAGCCTTATCTTGCAGACAATGCCATTATTACCGATGTAGGCAGTACCAAAGGCAATGTGGTTGAAGCTGCAAAAGCAGTGTTTGGAGAAAAGCTACCAGCCGGTTTTGTACCGGGTCATCCGATTGCAGGTGCAGAACATACTGGCGTGCATGCGGGTAAAGTTGATTTATTCGTCAATCACAAAGTGATTCTAACGCCACTGCCGACCAGCGCGGAGTGGGCGGTTGAAAAACTGGTTCAACTCTGGTCGGCAGCCAAAGCCGAAGTGATTTGCATGGATGTTGCTAAACACGATGAAGTGTTGGCACATACCAGTCATTTACCGCATTTAATGGCATTCAATCTGGTGGAACAACTGGCAAATCGTGAAGATAATCTAGATATTTTCCGTTATGCAGCCGGTGGTTTTCGGGACTTCTCTCGCATTGCAGCCAGTGATCCGCAGATGTGGCATGATATTTTCTTTGCCAATAAAACCGCAATTTTGAATGCGGTTGATGGTTTTGAACAGCAATTATCCGTTTTAAAGAAACTGATTGAACAGGAAGATTCGCAAGCGTTGATGGGGCTATTGGGCCACGCGCAAGCAGCACGCCAACATTTTAATCATATGTTAGCCAAAAAACCTTTGATGGAGAAAAACAAGGTGACACAGCAATTTAGCATTTTACCGGGAAAGAAAACATTTACAGGTAAATTCACCGTACCGGGTGACAAATCTGTGTCACATCGCTCAATTATGTTTGGTGCGATTGCAGAAGGTACCACCCATGTGACCGGCTTTCTGGAAGGTGAAGATGCACTCGCAACTTTGCAGGCATTCCGTGACATGGGCGTGAGCATCGAAGGGCCGAAGAATGGTGAAGTCACTATTCATGGTGTGGGCATGCAAGGCTTAAAAGCGCCAGCAAGCGCTTTGTATATGGGTAACTCAGGCACCAGTATGCGTTTGCTGTCTGGCATGCTGTCTGCACAGAAGTTTGATTCAGTCATGACGGGTGATGCGTCATTGTCTAAACGCCCAATGGAGCGTATTGCCAAGCCACTTCGTGAAATGGGTGCACTCATCCAGACCACAGGCGAGAAAGGTACGCCACCTGTGAGTATTACCGGCAGTCAGGCACTTAAAGGAATCCAATACGATTTACCGATGGCGTCAGCTCAGGTGAAATCAGGTATTTTATTGGCTGGTTTATGGGCTGAAGGTGAAACGTCGGTGACTGAACCAGAACCAACCCGTGATCATACTGAACGTATGTTACGTGCCTTTGGTTATGATGTAAAAACTGAAGGCAATAAAATCTCGCTTGTCGGTGGTGGCAAATTAGTGGGTACTGATATTCAGGTGCCTTCGGATATTTCGTCAGCTGCTTTCTTTATGGTTGGTGCTGCGATTACCGAAGGTGCCGATGTGGTGCTGGAAGCGGTTGGGATTAACCCGACGCGTACAGGTGTGATCGAAATCCTCAAGCAAATGGGTGCTGACCTGACGGTTGGGAATGAACGTATTGCAGGTGGTGAGCCGATTGCAGATATTCATATCAAAGGTTCAAGAACCCTGAAAGGCATTCACATGCCAGAAGATCAAGTGCCTTTGGCCATTGATGAATTCCCGGCATTGTTTATTGCTGCTGCATGTGCAGAAGGTCAAACCGTGTTGACGGGTGCTGCTGAGCTTCGTGTCAAAGAATCTGATCGTATCCAAGTGATGGCAGATGGCTTGAAAATCATGGGTATCGACTGTACCCCGACTGAAGATGGCATTATCATCGAAGGTAAAGGCAAGTCTGGGGACTGGTCACCGATCTTTACAGGTGGTGAAATTGAATCACATCATGATCATCGTATTGCCATGAGTTTTAGCATGGCGGGTCTACGTACTTCAGGTGAAATCACCATTTATGGAACCGAAACCGTAGCGACAAGTTTCCCAACCTTTACCGAGCTTGCAAATTCGGCAGGATTGGATTTAAGTGTAGTCAATCAGTAATCTGATTTGAGTAAAGCAGCATTCAGCTCAAGACGGTTGAATGCTACTTTTTTTATATATTTATCGCTAAAAAGAATTTGTTAAATGCCTTCACTCAGCGTTTAAATACTTAAAATGATGACTTTGCTGATGTACATATCTAATCGGGTCGAAATTTATCAATTTAACAATACAACTAAGACAATCAGCTAATCGTTTATAGACAATTGTATATATAATAATTCAGAGTATATGCGTTGGATTTGGGTTGTGGTACAGCGCTAAAATATAAAAATAGAGGGAATAGCATGAAAACCTTGCAATTTATCGCAGATTGCCCAAAACATGGAGTGGTCGATCATCCACCGAATGAGTGCTATATCACGCAAGAATACGTGGCGGCATTGTTGTATAAACAATTAGAACAATATGGCTTCGATGCACAGCATATTCGTCATGAACATGAAAAAATTGAAGTATGTATCGACAATCATCAATTGCCACTTTCGATTTTATGTTCGCAACAGGATACCGAAGGACATATTCTTTGTGAAATCTCAGCCAATCCACAGCAAGAACAAGCTTGGTTTGAGCGTATTGAGACCCAAAGTATTATTCGTCAATTGGCTCAAGCCGTGGAAAATAGCTTAAAAGCAGAACATAGCTTTTCCCAGTTTGTGTGGAAAAGCTAAGACAGTTTTACGAATACAATCTTAAATGAAGTGATTTAACATCATCGCCGTTTAGGTGTATGGTGTATCTTGATTTAAACGCTTTATTTGAGAGTATAGGTGCATGATACAGGTCGATTTTTCTAAATTATCTCCGCAAGTAGTCTGGCAACATTTTGAGACCTTATGTACGATTCCTCGACCTTCCAAACATGAACAACAACTTAGACAACATCTAAAAGATTGGGCGGAACAGCGCAACTTGCAAACCTATGTGGATGACATTGGTAATCTAATTATTCGAAAAGCTGCTACAGCACATAAAGAGCACGTTGCAGGTGTGATTTTGCAAGGCCATTTAGATATGGTGACTCAGGCAAATCGCGGCACCCAGCATGATTTCTTCAAAGACCCCATTCGACCTGTATTAAAAGATGGCTGGCTGATTGCTGAAAATACCACATTGGGTGCCGATAATGGCATTGGAGTTGCACTGGCGTTAGCAGTATTAGAATCAAATGATATTGCGCATGGTCCGATTGAAGTTCTACTTACTATTGATGAAGAGGCGGGAATGAGCGGTGCCCGTTTACTTGAGACAGGCGTTTTAACTGGACAATGGTTATTTAATATCGATACAGAGGAATGGGGCGAACTCTATCTTGGCTGTGCTGGGAGTATTGACCTAGAAGTAGGACAGCCACTTGAATATGAAACAGCACCCGCTAATTTAATTTATGTAGATGTGCTAGTGTCAGGACTAAAAGGTGGACACTCTGGTGTTGATATTCATCTGGGGCGTGGTAATGCCAATGTGATTTTAGCCCATTTCCTCAATGAGTATTTGGCACAATCCAATGGTCGATTGGTTGAATTTGTCGGTGGAACAGCGCGTAATGCTATCCCGCGTGAAGCAGTGGCGACGATTGCAATTGAAACTGAACAACTGGCTGACTTAGAACAAGCAGTTGCAGCAATACAAGCTGAATGGCAGCAGAAACTGCAAGGCATTGATGAGCAGTTGCAAATCACCGCACAGCAAAATGCCAACCAGATCAATGAAGTTATTTCATTGCAGCAGCAACAAGCTTGGTTGCAGGCATTGGCAACATGTCCATATGGTATTGCACAGTGGAGTAGTGCTTTACCCGATGTGGTTGAAACCTCGAATAATATTGGTGTGGTCAAACTGACCAAAGATGAGGCCAAAACTTTGATTATGGTTCGTTCGATGGTGAACCAAGAAGCAGTGACATTCGCACATAATATTCAACAGCATTTTGCCAGCTTTGAAATTCAGTCAGATTTAACGCCCTTAGTCTCAGGTTGGACACCGAATCCAGATTCAGCTGCATTGAAATGTCTACAACAAGCTTATCAGAGCGCATTTAAGATTGAGCCAAACTTGAAAGTGATTCATGCAGGTTTAGAATGCGGCATTATTGCAGAGCATTATCCTGATTTGCAGATGGTATCTTTTGGCCCGGATATTCAGGGTGCGCATGCACCTGGTGAACGGGTTAAAGTGGATACGGTAGAGAAATGCTGGAAGTTGTTGGTGACGGCTTTGGAGAGTGTAGCTTAATTTAATGTTGTAATTAGATCAGACCAATGATCCTGTCTTGGTCTGATCAATCAATGATAAATATTGTGTTGGTACATGTATTGTTAGCCAAACACCATTTTCTGCCTGATGAAACTCAAAGCCATCTTTATACATTTGTAGTGTGTTAATCAAACATAGCACAGGCTTACCATAGCGTTGGCCTACATTCAAAGCCATTTCTTTATTTTCACTTAGATGCACATAATGGCGCTGTCCAGCGATTAGGCCTTGCGTCTGAATTGAATCTATAAATCGACTCGCTGTGCCATGATATAAATATTGTGGTGGCTCAAGCGCAATCATTTGCCGCTGTACCTTATTTGTTGAGTGGCCTTGCACAGCCCTGATCATCAAACCATCTTCTGAGATTTGGAAGCGTTTTTTATCATTTTGTTCTACGATGACTTGGAGTAATGCTTCATCTAGAGGAACATTGTGTTGTTGTGCAGCTTCAATAAGCTCAGCAATTTTTGCCCAACCTTCTTGATCAAGTTGAAGCCCAATTTGTTCAGGCTTATGTCGTAATATCAGGCTTAAAAATTTGCTTATTTGAGTATGTTCTTTCATATTTAATATTCACTATTCTACGTTTACTTTGACCTGAAACAGGTTTTGGTCGAGTTTGATAAACTCAATTTCACAATCAATAAATTTTTCAATCATTATGGCCTGAGTACGGGTGTGTTCGCTAATGCATTGTGCGGTAAATTCACCCCCTTGTCCCAATGCTAAAGGTAATAACAACTGATCCGCTAAATACTCATCGACTGAAGCATTAGATTCCAGATATTGCTTCACCTGTTCCGCCAAATAATTGGCAATCTGTTCTGCACTTTTGCGCATTTCACCTAAAGCCGTAAATAGCTGGATGTGATGCTGATGTTCAACTTTGACATACACCGTATTACCTTGGCTAATGCCGTTTAAATGAAACTGCTGTTGTGTATCCAGTTTTAGTCTTTTATTTAACGTTGCCAGTTCCCGTTGTGCGATTTGTGCTTCTTCTGAAAGGTTGAGTACTGCCGCAAAAGCCTTTGTCGTTTGCAAAGTACCACGATCTAATAAATTTAACTTGTTTCGATGTTGCCAAGGTTGAATCTTGATTTGAATTTCACCAGCACCAATTGGGAAAAAGCCTGCTTTATTTAACTTAAACTCGACCGCTATTCCAAGTTTTTCTAATGCCGGTAAAAAACACTGCTCGATAAAATCTGCCGTTGGCGCAAGCGGGTTGTGAGTGCCACCAGAAATAGTCAATTCACTCGCTTCATTCTGTAATAACAAAGCCGGTAAGAGCGTTTGTAAAACCAGTGTCGTACTTCCTGCCGAACCAATCTGAAATTGGTATTTTCCACTTTGTACATGCTGTGGTGCAAAGTACAAACGCTGGCTATGCAGTTCAGCACCTTCCACATAGGCTTGGCTGATGTGTTGAGATGCCTGTACACAGACCAGATGCTGACGCATTAAGCCTGGTTTTTTACGCCCAGCACGAATGTTGATTAATTCAAATGCTTGACCTGTAATCATCGAAAGGGCGAGGGCCGTTCTTAAAATCTGTCCTCCACCTTCACCTTGTGAACCATCAATCTGGATGGCTGCTGGCATATTCGCCAAAGCTTTATTCACTTCTATTTTCCTTATTTTGTAATTTAATGAACATACTGTCAGTACATGGTAATGCGAAGTAACGTGTGACTTTGCCTTCGGCAAAGTTTTGCTAGGTACATGGTGCTGAGCCTAATCAGTGAAGATTGATGCACGGCTCACATGCTGCCATAGCCGCCTGAATTATTTTCAATCCCTCAGATCGGAATAACGCAGGATCTTGTACTCGCCCAGTATGCCCAAACTGTGCTTGTGAACTAAATTCACAAAATTTGTTGTCTATTCGACTAAATCAATTTGCCAATTGGCAGCCTGAATCTTGATATTTAAATCGCGTAGTTTCGCGCTGATATCATCGGCTTGTTTTTGCAAGCTAGAAACAGGGATAACCTTCTTCCATTTGATCTCACGTGAGCTATAACGATCAGGCTCACGATGGGTATTGGCAATCGCCTCAACCAGAATCTTATGCTGTTCAGCATAACTATCACGCAAGCTTAATAGGGACAGCAGAATTTTGCCATCTTCCAGCTTTGCTTGCGCATTGGTCAAATGAATACGACAAATCAACTGATTGCTTTCTTGGGTTAAAGCAAATACGTGTTTGATCAGTTCATTTGGATCTTCGCTCGGTTCATCACCATCTTGTACCAGTACATTGGCGTTGATCCGCTGTTTTAATGAAGCGAGCTTTTTTTGTTGATCGCTTCGAAGTAACAATGCTTCTGCGAGTTTCATTTTTTATCCTTGAATTTGGAAAATATGTTTTTTAAGAACTTTCTCAACAATTTCTAAAAGGTCACTTCTAGGTTCAGATAAATATCTTTCGACATAGAAATCGTAATTTTCACTATCATATAGATGAGGCGCTTTTCCATGTACTATATTGCCGCGAATTTTTAATAGATCTTTTAGTTGGGTTTCAGAGAATTTAGATATGTAGGAGGTGGATAAATCTCTAAATTTCTGAGAACTTTTAGATCGGGTATCTTCAATTAATGCCTCTATACAAGAACAAAAGGTGCGATATTGTTCAGCATCTTTTTCAAACCAACTTTTATAAAAACTAGTTAAAGCTGAAATACTTCTTTGTGATGTCTTATCATTTGATTCCAAAAGACTAGATAGATATCCCAATTGGATTGCTAATTCATTTTTAACTTTTAATTTGAAATAGAGACTTGGAGTTAAGTCCTGAGTTTCTTTGTACGTATAAGAACTCTGATGAGAAAAATATGAACAACCTGAATCTTCACATCCACTATTGAAACAGTACCTGTTTCTAGATTCTTCAAATAAAGAAATAGCACCAAGTACAGAATATAAATTTCTTCTTGAAATTTCTT
The DNA here is from genome assembly GCF_000314615.1 of Acinetobacter sp. WC-323. NCBI lineage: Bacteria > Pseudomonadati > Pseudomonadota > Gammaproteobacteria > Moraxellales > Moraxellaceae > Acinetobacter > Acinetobacter sp. WC-323. The sequence goes on along the minus strand of NZ_AMZS01000046.1, from coordinate 228,724 downwards.
CTGTGGGAGCTTTAATTCCAATCCAAGTTGATATTCGTTTTCTGTTATGATTCTCGTTCCTAATACTAGGGTAATATAGGAAATCAAATTCATTTGAATAGCGGACATCAATATTCATATGTTGTAGGCTAAGATTTTGACTATTAATGATAAAAAAATTATTAAACATCAAATCATTTTCTAGATGAATTGAGTTAAATGGATACAAAAACGTATTAAGCTCTTCTTTGAAAAGTGAAGAATTTAGTAGAGCATTTGCTAAATTTAACTTGGCTTCAACAGGAATTTGCATTTTGTAAGAAATATTTGGATTACGAGAGAACTCTCCCTCTCGAATAAACCAAAAGTTTTTGGTTAGAAAATTAATAACCTTATTTCTTACCTCAAAAGTCGGTAGTTTTCTTAAATATGAAGCACCATTCTGTTTGATAAAAATTAAGGCTTTTAAGTAATCTTGCTGATTTCGGATATAAATTTCTGTACCTATTTCATGGCTCCAAATAGGGGCATTAGGCTCACGAATAGTAAATTGAGCTAATAGTTCATCTCTCTCTCCAATAGAATAAATAGCATCTAATATTAAATCCACAGCTTCAATACATATATTCATCATTTTATTTTTCCTGAGATTTGTTTAATGAGTTATAAAATTTATAAATTACCCCTTAACACAGACCACTTGTCTTAATGTATACACCACTTCAACCAAATCCTGCTGTGCTTTCATCACATCTTCAATCGGTTTATAAGCCGACGGAATTTCATCAATCACGGCTGCATCTTTGCGGCATTCCACACCGTCAGTCTGCGCAATATGATCTTCTACGGTAAAGCGACGTTTTGCTTCAGCACGGCTCATGACACGACCTGCACCATGCGAACATGAACAGAACGATTCCTGATTTCCAAGCCCACGAACAATAAAAGACTTGGCTCCCATTGACCCTGGAATAATTCCATATTCTCCCAAACGTGCGCGTACAGCGCCTTTACGCGTTACCATCACTTCTTCGCCATAATGCTGTTCCTTTTCCACATAGTTATGATGACAATTCACGGCTTCCAAGCGTGCTTGGAACGGTTTTGGAATAATCGTTGCTAAGGCTTTAATCGCAGATTGCATCATAATTTCACGGTTTTTCATGGCGAAGCGTTGTGCCCAACCGACAGCAAACCAATAATCATCAAAATGCTCAGTACCTTCGACTAAATATGCCAAATCTTTGTTAGGTAAGTTAATAAAATGCTTTTGCATATCTTTACGCGCCAGTTCGATAAAATGATTACCGATGGCATTACCAACACCGCGAGAACCTGAGTGCAACATAATCCAGACATGGTCATGTTCATCTAAACAGACTTCGACAAAGTGATTTCCTGTTCCTAATGTCCCCAACTGCTTACGGTTATTGGTGTTTTTTAGGCGAGGGTGCTTGGCACAGATCAATTCAAAGTCTGCCACTAAATCAGCCCAGGCCTGATCTACCACTTCAGGAGGATTTTCCCATGAACCACGATCTCGTCCACGCCCTTTAGTCATTCCATGCGGGATTAAGCGTTCCAGTTCAGTCCGTAATGCATGTAAATTATCGGGCAAATCTGACGCGGTTAAGCTGGTACGGGTGGCCATCATTCCGCAGCCGATATCAACACCGACGGCAGCAGGGATAATCGCCCCTTTGGTTGGAATCACGCTTCCGATGGTTGCGCCTAAACCAAAATGAACGTCGGGCATTACGGCCATCCATTTATAAATAAACGGCATTTGTGCGGTTTGTAGTAATTGTTGTTTGGAGTTGTCATCAACAAGCACACCATTGGTCCACATCTTTACCGGCATACTCGTTTCATTTTTTAAAACTTGATAAGCACGTTGTTGCTGTTCTTGTTCAAATTGAGCTTGTTGGTTGATTTGTTCAACGACAGACATTTTCATTTTCCTTTCAAAGCCTGCCTGCCAAGCGTTTGTAGGCAGGTGATATTCACAAGATCCCAATGATGTTGTGTGCTTATACTATTGCAGTGACTGTGCCAACTTTTTTAAATTTAATTTTTATAATTGGTAAGTTATTGATAAATAATTAAAATAAAATTTTTAAATATTTTTTGAGATGCAATTAAGACTCGGTTTTATTAAATTTTTTATATTTATTAAGATATAAAAGTATCTTAAAAGATATAGGAGTTGTTATAGGTTTTATCTGGTTCCTCACATACTGCAAATTTATTAATTTTTTTCAATTTTTGTAAGTTGTCCTGTCTCATCTAAGCTAAATTGATCAAAATCATGAGCTAAGTAAAAGTTGCCTTGATAGAACTTTCTAACTTCTTCAGCAATTGCTTGTTGCCCGGCATCGTCCTGATGGCGTGCACTAAAGTGCGTCAAGATCAGATTACTTAGCCCTTGCTGTTGAGCAAATTTAGCAACGCTCTTTGCGGAACTATGCATGGGGCCTGATCCCACTTTATCTAAAACAGCTTGAGTATAGGTGCTTTCATGAATAAGGAGTTGGACATCTTGGCAGGCTTTTTCCAATAGCTCAGGACGATCATTGTCCCCACCCACGATGGCATGTATACGTTGCGTCTGGATTTGAGTGAAATCAGTTGCTTTCAACGTTTGTTGATTAAACTGAATATCTTGACCGTGTTGTAAGTCTCCCCAAGCTTTACCTTTGGGTACGCCGAGTTGAACTAAAGCCTGTGTATCTAGTTTCTTTTGGGTGTATTGCGCAATAATACTAAATGCAAAACTGGGTACGCGGTGACTCAGTGGATGAGCTTGAATCGAGAGTTCATCGGTTAACGATAGAATCTGAGTTGCTTCATTCACATCGATAAATTTGAGTGGATAGGGCAAATGTAAATCCGTTAATTGGGCCGTAACTTCAATCCATTGTTGAATTTCTTTGGGCGCAATAATGGTTAAAGGCGCAGTGCGTGCATTCATACCTGCACTGGCCAATAAGCCAACCAATCCATAACAATGATCGCCGTGCACATGGGTAATACAGATGGCAACTAGGCTTTGCAATGAAAGTTTGGCCTGTTGAATACGATGCTGTGTACCTTCACCAGCATCAATCAGTATCCAGTCTTTATTCTTGCTGTTACGGATAGCTAGGCCAGAGACGTTGCGTGTGAGTGTGGGTACACCAGAAGAGGTGCCTAAAAAAGTAAAATGAAGCATATTGTTGGAATTTTTCATTGAAATGCGTATTGTATATGATAGTCATATATAAAATATTATAGAAATTATGCTGAATGCAAAGAAAACTGTCGTGATTGGCTTTGTCGGCTCTACTTTAGATCAGGGAAAGCGTCCTGACCGCTGGCAACGCTGGCGTCCAACCTTGAGCCTTCTGATGCATGAAGATCTGATGGTGGATGAACTGGTACTGTTGCATGATCGACAACACCATAATCTAGTTAAATTTATTGCTGAAGATGCTCAACAGCTATCGCCATCGACCACTGTCTCAGGCCAGCGTGTCAGTATTCGTGATCCTTGGGATTTTGCCGAGGTCTATGGTGCGCTGTATGATTTTGTGAAAAGTTATCCCTTTGATACGGAAAATAATAACTATCTTTTGCATATCACCACAGGTACTCATGTTGCGCAAATCTGTTGGTATCTATTGGTCGATGCCAATTACCTACCTGCCAAGCTGATTCAAAGTGCACCCAATCAACAAAAAACGCCAGAAGGTGAATACCGCGTCATCGATCTGGACTTGTCACGTTATGATGTGCTCAAGCAACGGTTTGAAGATGAACAGCAACAAAACTGGCAACAATTGAAAGCTAATATTTCAACCTATAACCACGAATTTAATCAATTGATCACCGAGGTTGAGTTGGTGGCGACACGTTCGAGTGCACCGATTTTGATTATGGGTGCCACAGGTGTAGGTAAATCGCATTTAGCCAAGCAAATCTTTCAGTTAAAGAAAGACAAGTTTCATTTGAGTGGGCGTTTTATTGATGTGAACTGTGCAACGTTACGTGGCGATAGTGCCATGTCGAGTTTGTTTGGGCATATCAAGGGGGCTTTTACTGGTGCAGCGGCTTCGCGAACAGGTTTATTAAAAAGTGCTGATCAGGGTATTTTATTTCTGGATGAAATTGGTGAGCTTGGGTTAGATGAGCAAGCAATGTTGCTTAAGGCACTCGAAGATAAATCCTTCTTTCCTGTTGGAAGTGATAAAGAGGTTCAGGCCGATTTTCAACTGATTGCAGGGACAAATAAAGATCTAAGAGCCGAAGTGCAAGCAGGGCATTTCCGTGAGGATTTATGGGCACGATTGAATACCTGGACTTTCTTTTTACCGAATCTTAAAGATCGAATTGAAGATATTGCCCCGAATATTGAGTTTGAGTTGCAGCGTTTTGCAGCGAATCATCAACGTCAATTGCGTTTTCAACGTGATGCACTTGATGTGTATTTGAAATTTGCCAAGTCTAAAGAAGCATCCTGGCAGGGGAATTTCCGGGATTTAACCGCCAGTGTGACCCGATTAGCGACATTATCCAGTGGTGAGTTGATCCGTTTGGAGGTGGTAGAAAAAGAGATTCAACGTTTAAAGCAACTGTGGTCGATTCAAACCACACAAAACCAATCTAAAGATATCGATATTCTCCTCAAATATTTAGATCAAACCCAGTTGAGCGAGATTGATGAATTTGATCAGATTCAGCTGCGTGGCGTGCTACAAGTCTGTGAACATGCCAAATCGATGGCAGATGCTGGACGCCAACTGTTTGCTGCTTCACGCCAGCAACGTAACACCACCAATGACAGCGACCGGGTCAAAAAGTATTTGGCCCGGTTTGGCTTGAGTTGGCGTGATTTTCAGTAATCATTCAGCTGGATGATCTTTCTTTATTTTGGATTGGTTGGGTAGAAACTCTAAGTTCCAAAGTTTTTCGGCATGTCGGCCAATCCACCAGAAAGATGCAGCGAGCAAGATAAAGAAAATGGCTTTGTGCATGCCATTCCAGAAGAACTCAAAGTACTTGGTGTAGAGATTAATAAATAGGAAAGTGATACCAAAACCGCGTGAGGTGGCATCATCTTGTTTTAAACCATAAACAATCGCGATGATGGCAATAAAGGCAAATAAAACGCCCCAATGTAGTAACTCGTATTGTTTAACGTTATACCAGCTACTCAAGTCACCATAATTGCCAAAAATCGAGAGAATCCATAAGGCAATAAACAGATAAAGCAGTCCCATGACATAAGTTGGATGGGCGAAGTCTCTAAAATATGCATAGCGTTTAAATAGCAGGCTTAAACCAATCAGGGCACCGCCAAAAAAGACAAAGCGTAACGGGAAGTTCATACCGAGGTAATAGGCACCCCAACCTGACATATAGCCAGTTTCCGTCCCAAACCAAGAACCGAGCGCAAGCAGCGAGAATACCCAGATCAGTTTTGAGGGGAACCAGAACGCAAGTGCTGCATAAATAAGAGTGGAGAGTAGAAATAACAAAGAAAAATGACCACTGCCTGTATCAATCGCTTGTCCGAAATAGGCGACGGAGGCTGCGGTAGACAGTACGCCTGCGAAAATAATCGCTTCATTGCTAAATTGATGCTGAGGTTTGGTTCTACGTCGACGATAGGCAAAGCCATAAAAGCCGGCCGCCACCACAGCAAAAATCAGACATGGGATAATCTTGGAATCGATAAAGATTTTTTCAATCAGCTCCATCAAGAACTGATCGGCAGTCATTGCAGCGATGGCAATCACGGTACAAATCATTGCAATCCAGAATGAGTATTTTGCCATTCGTTCCCAGTCAAATGGACGAATCGAAAAGCTATGCTTTAACTTATTGGCCACATCGGGCGTAATCGTGCCTTGTTGCTGCCATTGATCAATGGTTTGCTTTAAAAAAAGTCCCTGTTTTTTATTGAATTTCATTATTAAAGAACCCAACGTCTGTACATCTCTACTGATATAACAGACATTGGATTCAAAACACGTATATTTTTCTTAGTAATTTGTTGTTAAGTCTACAGTTTTAAAAAACGGGCAATGACCTGACGCAATTGTTTTAGATAACCTGTAAAGAAATGGTTGGCGCCTGGCAGAATCGTGATCGGATGTTTTTGTGGTTTTGCCCACGCGATCATATCTGAGAGCAGGGTAATATCATCTTGCTCGCCATGAACAAACAGGATATCGCCGTCAATAGCCGGGGTCTTGTAATGACGTAAATCGACGACCGAACCTGTAGGTAAGCCACATAACACCAGTTGTTTGGGACGTAATTCTTCGCTGAGTTGGGCTTGGCATTTTGCCAATACGTGAGAACCGAAGCTGAAACCACCTGCATAGAAGGTTAAACCTGCATGTTTTGCACGTGCATATTCAATTACCGCCATAATGTCATCCGTTTCGCCATGTCCCTGATCATGGGTGCCTTCACTGCCAGCTAAACCACGGAAGCTAGGGCGATATACGACACAGCCCATTTCATTAAAAATCTGAGCCAGCAGTACAGGGACTTTATGATTTGGTGTTCCACCTTGCAAGGGATGTGGATGGCAGACCACAGCAAAACCTGTGACTTCACCTTGAGGTTGATCGACAAACATTTCAATTTGACCAACAGGACCCTGGATGAATAATTGCTCAGACATAAGATACGCAATGGATAATGGAAGAATCCACTATTTTACCGATAATGAAGAATGAAAACACGAATTGGCATTAAAAATTATCAACTGTTATAGTTTCATCAAGTTAAATTTATTTTTTGATTGATTATGCTTGCTTTAATTTCTCCAGCGAAAACACTTGATTACACAACGGCTTTACCTACGGATACATTTACTCAGCCACGTTTATTAGAACAATCACAGCAGTTGATTGATGTATGTCGCAAGCTTTCTGCGAGTGAAATCGCATCGTTAATGACCGTGAGCGAGAAAATCGCCACCTTGAATGTAGAACGTTTTCGTGACTGGAATGCAGATTTTGATTTTTCCAATGCACGTCAAGCCTTGTTTGCATTTAAAGGCGATGTGTATACCGGTTTAGATGCTTATCACTTAAACGATCAGGATATTGATTTTGCTCAACAACATTTGCGTATGTTGTCTGGTCTTTATGGTTTATTACGTCCATTGGATTTGATGATGCCGTACCGCTTGGAAATGGGCACTAAATTGAAAAATACACGTGGTCATAATCTTTATGAATTCTGGGGCAGTATGATCACCGATCAAATTAACCGGGATTTAGCTGAAATTGATGCAAAAGTGTTGGTAAATTTGGCTTCTGACGAATATTATAAATCTGTGAATGAAAAGAAAATTCAGGCAGAAATCATCAAGCCTGTATTCTTGGATCAGAAAAACGGAAAATACAAAGTCATTAGTTTCTATGCGAAAAAAGCGCGTGGGCTGATGGCGAGATACTTGATTGCAAATAAATTAAGCCAAGTAGAACAATTAAAAGCATTTGATAGTGAAGGGTATTACTTTGATGCTGAAAGCTCATCGGATAAAGAATTGGTCTTTAAGCGAGATGAACAGCACGCAGCTTAGATTTGCCTTGGGCAGGGTGGGATGTTAACCAAACAACATTTATTAAAACACGCGATATCGTCTGATCAAGTCCGAATCAAAGGGCATCTGACAGAACCTCGGAGTTATGGGGTGTATGCATTGCCTTTAGATACGGATGGCACTCGACGGTTCCGGTTTGGTAATCATCCTGTCCGTCAACAGGAACTGAAACATGAGTTTGGTTCCTGTACCTTGTACCAGCTTTTTCTGGAGCGTAAAGATGCTGAATCCTTGGCAAAGTGGCTGAATAAAGCAATTCAATGAGGATGAGCAATGCAGCAATATTTAAGCTTATTAGAAAAATCATGGTTTGAGCTGCATCGGCATTATCATTTCTTTGAACCGCAGAAAATTTTTAACAAGTTGATTGCTGCCTATAGTGAAAAGCAGCGGGCTTATCATACGCTTCAGCATTTGTATGAATGTTTGACCTTGCTTGAATCGATTCGATCTGACTTAAAAGATGCTTATTCAGTTGAGTTATCTCTCTGGTTTCATGATGCAATCTATGATCCGCAAGCAAAAGATAATGAAATGAAAAGTGCTGAGCTGTTTGAAAAGTATATGGCTCAGGACCTATCTGTTGAGATTGTTGAAAAGATCAAGCGCTGGATTATTGCGACGCAAAAGCATGAATCGACGAACGAATTGGATTTGCAGTTTTTATTAGATATCGATTTGGCGATTTTAGCGGCTTCACCAGAACGTTTCGAGGAGTATGAGCAACAGATTCAGCAAGAATATGCTTGGGTGGAATCAGAAATTTATTCCATTAAACGAAAAGAAGTTCTCGCACATTTTTATCAAGCGGAACCGTTGTATCAAACCGAATATTTTCAACAGAATTTTGAGCAAAGGGCGAGAAGGAATTTGAGAATGATATTCTGAATAAATAATTAAAGTTAAGGATATATCTAATCTGAGATTTTATTGAATATATTTTATTTCATATTTTTCTTGGTTTTCGTAGATTTTTAATTCAATCACTCCATCTTTTAGATTTCCTTTTATATAGAAATGATAGTAATAATATGGGGTATGTTCTTGACTATCTCCAGAATACCAGCCAGATTTTCTTAGTCTATAATTTTCTATTGTTCCATATTTTTTATGTAATTCAGTATCTTGTTGGAATATTTGGGCAATATGTTTCTCATTTTTCTTGAAATCCCTATTTGTCATATACGTAGAAAAAAATGCTAAGCAAATTGCGAACACTAAAAATATTAGAATTTTTTTTATATTTAACTTCATTTTATACTCTTGGGTATCAGCATTGAATAAGAAGAAAGAATTTAATATTTGTTTGGTAATAAATTTTAGCTAATGTGCTAACTTCACTAGCGTTAAGATGAAAAAACTTGGTGATACTAGTGTAGTACATAGAAGAAAAGTAACGAAGGAATAATATTTATCCCTTCGTTAAACAAATTACTTAAAGAAATAACCCGTTTCAGGCGAGCTGGCATTGGCCATACGCTTACGCGGCATACGACCCGCTAAAAACGCTTCACGACCTGCTTCAACGGCTTTTTTCATGGCAGAAGCCATCAAAATTGGATTTTGAGCCGCAGCAATCGCCGTGTTCATCAGTACGCCGTCGCAACCGAGTTCCATTGCAATGGCAGCGTCACTGGCTGTACCCACACCAGCATCCACCAACACAGGAACTTTGGCATTTTCTTTGATGATGGAAATGGTATGTGGATTCAAAATACCGAGACCTGAACCAATCAAACTGCCCAAAGGCATGATCGCAACACAACCCATGCTTTCAAGTTCTTGCGCAACAATCGGGTCATCCGAGGTATAGACCATGATTTCAAAACCATCATCAATCAAGGTTTGCGCTGCTTTCAGTGTTGCTGTCACATTCGGGTATAAGGTTTTTTCATCACCGAGAACTTCCAGCTTTACCAGATTGTGACCATCAAGTAGCTCACGAGCCAGCATACAGGTACGAATCGCGCTATCCGCATCAAAACAGCCAGCAGTATTCGGCAGAATGGTGTATTTCTCTGGTGGAATCACTGAAAGCAGATTCGGCTGATCAGCATGTTGTCCGATATTCACACGACGAATCGCAACGGTGACAATTTCTGCACCACTTGCTTGAATGGCTAAGTCGGTTTCATTTAAATCTTTATATTTACCAGTTCCAACCAATAAACGTGATTGAAAAGTACGAGAACCGATAATTAAAGGGGAATCTTGCATGGGCTTACTCCATTTTTAGCCAATTAGCCGCCACCAACAGCTTGAATAATTTCAATACGATCTTCAGGAGCAATCAATGTCTGCTCAAGTCTACTTTTCGGAATAATCTGTTGGTTCTTTTCTACAGCAAAACGTTTGCCTTCAAGCGCCAGACTTTGAATGAGTTGCTGCAGATTTTCACAAGACGTGTCTGTTGACTCGCCGTTTAAATATATATGCATGATAAATCCTTATTTCGCATGCTTGATCGCTTGCCATGCGAGCATGATCCAGCCCGCGATCATAAATGCACCGCCAATCGGGGTGATGGCACCTAAGATTCTAGGCAGACCAAGCGCCATAATGTACAACGAACCACAGAAAAAGATGATGCCAATTTGGATCAAAATATAAGGAATTTTTATAGGGAATGTTGCAGTGGTTTTATGTAGGACACCTAAAACCAGTAATCCAATCGCATGATAGAAAAAGTACTGGGTTGCTGTATTCCACCAAGCCAGTTGTTCTGGTGTGGCAAAAGATTTGAGGCCATGGGCACCGAAAGCGCCTAACATCACTGCAAGCGCAAGATTAAGCGCCGAGATTGCTATCCACATAATGAGAATGGAACTAGAAACTTGATGAACAAAGTTAACATATTCGGGTGTTTAAACAAAGCCAGATAAAACAAAAGGGCATGAAAGCCCTTGTGTTTGAATTAATCTTAACTCGCAGACATGGCGGTCTTGATTTTTTCCATTGCATTTTTTTCTAGCTGGCGAATACGTTCAGCAGAAACGTTATATTCAGCAGCCAGTTCGTGCAAAGTGGATTTGTCATCATCTAACCAGCGGCGCTGTAAAATATTACGTGAGCGATCATCCAGCTGATCCATTGCTTCATGCAAGGCAGAAGTGCTTTGCTCTTCGTAATCTTCTTCCTCAATCAGACGTGCAGGGTCGTAACGATTATCTTCGAGATACAATGCTGGTGCAGTATGCGGGGTATCGTCATCATCATCGCCTTGAGCTTCAAACGCAGCATCATAGGCAGTTAAACGACCTTCCATTTCTAACACCTGTTCAGGTGTAACATTCAAATCATTGGCAATCGATTTGGCTTCTTCCAAAGTCAATCGCTTGCTCGATTTCTTGAGGCTACGCAAGTTAAAGAACAGTTTACGTTGTGCCTTGGTGGTCGCAATCTTGACAATACGCCAGTTACGGATCACATATTCGTGAATTTCAGCTTTGATCCAGTGCACGGCAAAAGAAACTAAACGAACCCCCATATTAGGATCGAAACGTTTCACTGCTTTCATGAGTCCGAGGTTACCTTCTTGGATGAGATCGCCTTGTGGCAATCCGTAACCTGCGTAACTACGTGCGATATGTACGACAAAGCGGAGGTGTGACATTACCAAAAGTTTGGCAGCATCAAGGTCTTGGTCATAATAGTAACGCTCAGCAAGTTCTTTTTCCTGCTCGGCCGTTAAAATTGGAATTTGATTGACAGTACTGATATATGCACCAAGGTTTACACCTGGCGCAGACAATGACAGGGGCATCAATTGATTGCTGCTGTCAGTAGTCATGGATTCTCCTTATAGGATGGTATTTAAGTCAACAATTTCATCTTAATGCGAATGCTCTTCATCACTAAGGAAATTTGAGTATAGAAATGTAAAGTAAACTATTTTATCTTTACCAAGAGTTTAGCAAAGAATCACATAGATTCAATTAAATAGTGAAATTCATGCTCTGAAATTTTTTGTGTCTGGCATTGAAGTTGCTGAATTTGGCAATATCGTGTTACATCAATTTCACTATGTGGATCAGATGATTTCAACAAAAACTGTTTGGAATGGCCCGCTTTTTTTAAAGCGCGTTTTAACATCAGCAAGGGCATAGGACAGGGCTGTCCTAATGCATCAATGATTTCCGGGGTGTTGATTGTGTCGGTCATATTCAATTAAATCACTTCATTCAAAATTATCTTAACAAATTTCTGCGTAATTTTTATGATAAAAATTCCATTAAAAAAACAGCTAAATTATTGAAAAAAACAGATAGAACAGATGGAAATAACTAAAAATAATTCTATTAATTGTCATAAACCCGTGATAAGCTCGATGCGTTTTAGGAAGAGTTTAATACACAATTAATGTAATAAACCCTATAACAAATGGATGTAACCGGAAATTGTTGATAGTTTTACAGAATGATTACAAGCTTTAAAATTATAAATATTTTAAAACCTTGTTGGCTCTGCTGTTTGCAACACCGGAAGGTCCTTATCTTTCAATATCTGAGGATTGACTTATGACAGCTCGTGAACAAGGCGTAGTAAAGTGGTTTAACGACACTAAAGGCTTTGGTTTTATTCAGCGTAATGGTGGTGATGACGTATTCGTTCATTTCCGCGCAATTATGGGCGATGGCCACCGTTCTTTACGTGACGGCCAACGTGTAGAATTCAGTGTTGTTCAAGGACAAAAAGGTTTCCAAGCTGAAAACGTTCAGCCTTTAGACTAATTTGTTGCCTTAACGCAATATAAAAACGCTCCAATGTAATTTGGGGCGTTTTTGTTTATAATAGCCACTTTCTTTTGGTCATTGATGGTTCGAGAGCATATATGACGACTGGTTTTGAAACCTTAAATTTACATCCGCAGTTGAAGAAAGCGATTGATGCTTTGGGTTTTACAAAAATGACCCCAATTCAGCAAAAGGTTTTAAAATATACATTAGCAGGGCATGATGCCATTGGTCGGGCACAAACGGGTACTGGTAAAACGGCTGCCTTCTTGATTAGCGTGATCAATGATCTGTTGAATAATCCAGTTCAAGAACAGCGTTTTCGTGGTGAGCCACGTGCGTTAATTTTAGCGCCAACTCGTGAGTTAGCGTTACAGATCGAAAGTGATGCGCAAGCATTAACCAAATTTTCAAATTTGCACCTGGTCACGTTATTGGGCGGTGTGGATTTTGAAAAGCAAAAGAAAATGCTGGACCGTAATTTTGTCGATATTATTGTGGCTACACCAGGCCGTTTAATTGATTTTGTCGAGCAAAAAGAAGTCTGGTTAGATAAAATTGAATTCTTGGTGATTGATGAAGCGGATCGCTTGCTTGATATGGGCTTTATCCCGTCAGTGAAGAGAATTGTTCGTTTTTCACCGTTTAAAGAGCAGCGCCAAACCCTGATGTTCTCTGCAACATTTAGCTATGATGTGCTCAATCTTGCCCGTCAATGGTTGTTTGAGCCGGTTACAGTTGAAATCGAGCCTGAGCAGAAAACCAATACCGATGTTGAACAGCGGGTTTATGTGGTTGCGAAAGAAGATAAATACAAACTGTTGCAAGAAATCCTGCGTGAAGAGCCGATTGATAAAGTCATGATCTTTGCTAACCGTCGTGATCAGGTGCGTCGTTTGTATGATCATTTGAAACGTGATGGTTATCGTGTGGGGATGTTATCGGGCGAAATCGCACAAGATAAGCGTCTGAAGATGCTGGATCAATTCAAGCAGGGTAAGAACAATATCATGATCGCGACCGATGTTGCGGGGCGTGGTATCCATGTCGATGGTGTTTCGCATGTGATTAACTTTACCTTACCTGAACAGTCGGATGATTATGTTCACCGTATTGGCCGTACAGGTCGTGCAGGTGCACAAGGCGTGAGTATTAGTTTCTTGTCGGAAGATGATGCTTTCTATTTGCCTGAAATTGAAAAAGCAATTGGTAAGAAATTGCCTTTAACGCGTTTAGAGGGCTATTGCTAAGGCTTAATATGTTTGATTAAGACTAACGATTGCTTCCGAAAAAAAGGCCAAATCATTTCGTGATTTGGTCTTTTTGATTATTTAGTAAGATTTGCTACCCAAATTACACAAAACACTAAAGATTTTTTTATAATTCCTGTGATTAGTTGCTGAATTGAAATAAATCAACATGTAGAATATGGCGCATTACCTGGGAGGATATTATGGCTCTAATCTCAATGCGCCAGCTCTTGGATCACGCTGCAGAATATAACTACGGCGTACCAGCGTTTAACGTAAACAACTTAGAACAAATGCGTGCAATCATGCTCGCTGCGGATGCAACAAATTCACCTGTCATCGTGCAAGCTTCGGCTGGTGCGCGTAAATATGCAGGTGCACCTTTCTTACGTCACCTTATTTTAGCTGCGATTGAAGAGTGGCCACATATTCCAGTGGTAATGCATCAAGATCATGGTACAAGTCCAGATGTTTGCCAACGTTCGATCCAGTTGGGCTTCAGCTCAGTGATGATGGATGGTTCATTGGGTGCGGATGGTAAGACACCAACAACCTATGATTATAACGTTGATGTAACCCGTCGCGTGGTTGCAATGGCGCATGCTTGCGGTGTTTCTGTTGAAGGTGAGATTGGTTGCCTGGGTAGCCTTGAAACCGGTATGGCGGGTGAAGAAGATGGTGTTGGCGCTGAAGGCGTACTGGATCATTCTCAATTACTGACTTCTGTTGAAGAAGCAACCCAGTTCGTGGCAGATACCAATGTCGATGCTTTGGCAATTGCTGTTGGTACTTCACACGGTGCATATAAGTTTACTCGTCCACCTACAGGCGATATTCTTGCAATTGACCGTATCAAAGAAATTCATGCTGCATTGCCAAACACGCATCTTGTAATGCATGGTTCAAGCTCTGTGCCGCAAGAATGGTTAGCTGTGATTAACCAGTACGGTGGTGATATTAAAGAAACTTATGGTGTGCCTGTAGACCAGCTGGTTGAAGCGATCAAACATGGTGTGCGTAAGATTAACATCGATACCGATTTACGTTTGGCTTCTACGGGCGCAATGCGTCGTATGATGGCAGAAAAACCAAGTGAATTTGATCCACGTAAATTCTTTGGCGAAACTGTTGAAGCAATGAAAGAAATCTGTGTTGCGCGTTACGAAGCATTTGGTACCGCAGGGCATGCAGACAAGATTCGTCCAATTTCTTTAGAGAAAATGGTTGATCGTTACAAATAATTTATTTGTAATGCACAAAAAATAGCGGCTAGTCCGCTATTTTTTTATGTCGTTTTTGGAAAAATAAAATGCCAGCACATGGCTGGCATTCTACTTGAGTTTAACTTACTTTTTTTGCTGAGTTTTAGAGTCCAGGTTGGCATCTTTGATTTCAACATAAGCATTGGCGCGAAGTTCACGCATCCAGCTATCGACTTCAGTATCAAACAGACGTTCACCCAGAATTTGACGCGCCATACGTTCTTGCACTTCTTTGGTCATATCCTGCTGACGAGTATCGGTTACTTGCAGAATATGCCAGCCGAATTGACTCTGGAACGGTTGGCTGACTTGACCAACAGGAGTCTCTTTCATGACTTTTTCGAATTCAGGCACCATCACACCAGGACTAACCCAGCCTAAGCTACCGCCATCACGTGCCGAGCCTGTATCATTTGAATAAGTTGCGGCCAAGGTCGCGAAATCATCACCCGCTTTAGCACGTTTGTAGAGACTATCAATCATTTGCTTGGCACGATCCAGACTCACTACTTCAGAAGGCTGAATCAGGATGTGACGGGTCTGATATTGTGGAACCAGTGCTTTTTGGTCATTCTGTTTGCGTTCCAGTAACTTTAAGACATGTATGCCATCACGAACATTGATTAGTTCAGTTGTTTGTCCCACTTGAAGTGGAGTAATGCGCGCTGCCAGTTCGGTTGGAATTTCTGACAGTGAACGGAAGCCCATATCAAGACCATCGACTTTTACAGCGGCAGTCGAAAGTTTGCTGCTGATGGCTTTAGGATCATCACTGGTTGACAGTGATTGTTTAACCTGTTGAGCAACTTGCTGAGCGGCATCGGCATTGTCACCGGAAATACGCATATGAATCACGTGAACCTGTGTACCGAGTGCGGCCTGACCTTCCGGTGATTTCAGGAAGTTTTCAACATCGTGATCACTGATCTTGATGCGTGACATCACTTGCTGTTGACGTAAACGGCCAATAGCAAGGTCTTCCGCAACACGGTTACGCAAGTTTTCATAAGTACCGGGTGCAATAGCGTCTAGTTTTTGCTGAAACGCTTCTAGTGAGTTTGCACCAGATTGATTGGCAACTTTCAGCACTGCAGCATTTAAGGTTTTTTCATCAGCTTTAATGCCGTAACGCTTGACCTGTTCAAGCTGGGCTTGGCGGACAATCAGTTGGTCTAAAACCTGCATTTGCAAGTATTGTTGCGGTGGAACTGTTTTGTTTTGTGCTTTTAATTGATGTTCTGTCTCAGCAACACCTTGTTCTAAATCACTTTTAAGAATGACACTATTGTCCACAATTGCCACAACCTCATCCGTTGGTTGAGCAAAGCTTTGCATTGATGAAGAAATTAGGGCAGCGAGAACAGTGGCTCTAAAGATATGTTGAAAAGGTTTTATCTTCATTAACGTTGTGTCCAAGATTGATTAATTTTGTTGAAACCTAAAACTCTATTCTCCAGAAGTGAAGCGAGCTTATTGTTTAAAGCACCAAGACCTTTTAGCGTGAATTCAGCCATAACCGCATTCTTTTTGCGAACGTCTGGAGTATTTGGATCATCCAGATCGTTATAGTAAGAACGGCCATAGACTGACACAGCCCAACAACAAGATTCGTAATTTACGCCAAGTAAATATTCGCGCATCACGTTGTTGTCGATGTCGTATTGAGCATGACCCATAATACGCCAATTGTCTTTTACAGGTTGTATAAAGGATGCAACCACTTGGTCATAAGAGTTTTGACGATCTTCAATTTTCTTTCTATAGAAATAGCCTAAGTTGTATAGATTACCTTTATCACCGGTATAGTAGGCTTGGAAATCGCGTTGCGCATTATCTCCATTTTCCATCCAGGCTGAGTTAGAGCTAATGGTAAAGTTCTGGTTAAGCTGACTAGACAGGCTGACGATAGGGCCGGTACGGCGTTGGGTATCAAACTCATCTGGTTTTTCATTTAGGCTGACACGACGATCACTAAAATAATAGCTTTGTCCAACACTGGCTTTGATGCGTTCAAGGCCTTCGGTATCTAAAAGGCTATAAGTTACACCCAGTGACAAGAAGTTGTTGTCATCTAAGCGGTCATGACCATAGAAACGGTAGGGGTTAAATAGTTGATCGTAATTGATGGACGCAGAGGTCGAATCAAAGTTTGGATGATCGTCTTGCTTTCTATAAGGCGAGTAAGCATAAAAAGCACGAGGTGAAATGCTTTGTAAATACTTGCCGTCTTTTTCAAAGGTCATGCCCGTAGCAAGTGTAAATTGAGGCACAACTACGGATTTCTCTTGATTGTCAGAGCCTTGGCTTGCTTGTGCATCTTTATCATAGAATGTGTTGATACTGCGAACAGAAGCTTCTGGTATCACATAGAACCATGATGGCGTCAGGTAGTTATATCGGACTGCAAACTGGTTATAGATACGGGTACCACTTGACTCGGGTGCAGAATGATCGTCAATTGATTTCTTGAAGTATGCGGTATCATTATTAAATTCATACTGTAGACCTTGTGGATTACCAGTGACATAATTTAATAAGAATTGAGGCAGTCGTGCATACGGCTTGTCTTTGTCTTCAATCGTTTTATCCAGCGTCTGAAAGTCTTCAACTTTTAATTGTGCTCTAAGACCTGGAATACCATTACCATAATTGAGCTCCCAAGCACGACGTAAATTCAAATCGGTTCGAGTATTCGGGTTGTTATTAAAATCAGCAAAATAATCTTTATCTGAGGCGTAGTTATATTCAAGATTGGTCGACCACTGGTCATCAATCTTCCAGTTATGAAGAAAGTGAAGATCTTCACGATCCTGATCATCATATTGATTATCTTGAGCAATATAACCACCCCAAATACGACCTGAACCGAAGTTTTCAGTCATATAGCGGAATTCGGCATCTAATTTTGCACCACGTTTGCTCATAAAGCTTGGTGTAAGCGTAAGGTCGTAATTCGGTGCAAGGTTGAGATAAACTGGTGTAGCGAGCTGAGCACCACCATCATTGCTGTAGCCAAAGTTTGGGCTGAGTAAACCTGTGGTACGGTGGTCATCAATTGGGAAATTGAAATAGGGAACGGCAAGGACGGGTACATCTTTTACGTAAAATTTTGTACCACGGGTCACACCACGACCTGTATCCTGATTTAACTCAATTTCTTTGGCCTGAATCTTCCATGCCGGTTTTTGTTCTGGTGGACATGCGGTATAACTCGCATCTTTAAAGATCACCAGATTTTCATTGGCACGTTTGATCTGACTGGCATGACCATGTGCATGTTGTTGTTCTGAGATATAGAAACTGTTATTTAAATCCCCGGTCTGGGTCTTCAAATTATAGTTAATCGCATCACTTTGGGTGAGCAGGCCAGATTGTGCTAGTTGTACTCGGCCTTCGGCATTGGCATGCGTTTGAGTCGAATCAATAGTCACCTGATCGGCACGAATAGTGCGACCTTCCTGATCGATAACCACGTTGCCCTGAAGCACAGAGTCGCCCGCTGGATTGTAGTGTCCATAATCCGCTGTAATTACCGAGGTAGTTGTACTTGCATCGCCTGCCTTGGTTTCGGGATTAATCGGCGTAACCCAGGTACCTTGGCAAAAAGAGGAGCTTAAATAGCGGTTGTCGCGCAATTGTGCTTCTGGTGCAGATTTGTCTACGTAATATTGCTGGAAAAAACTTTCTCCAGGATAACTTTCCTGGTCTTGCTGTCCTTGATTTCGAATGGCTGCTTTGAGCTGTTTGTTGTCAAGCGTAGAGACAGCATCAGCTGGTGCCGCGAAACTGGATTGAATCGAGCCGCCGCACAAGAGTGTCAAAATAGCTGTTGCTAAAGGATTAAATTTAAACTGATGTTTCATTGTCTCATTAACCAGTACGCTAATTCACAATTAATTATTGTCGCATCATAGAGAAAAAGTTGATAAGTGGCTACACTTAAGCTTTCAAAATCTCAGCTAGTTTTAGATTTTATTGCAAATGAATACACAACGTGAACAATTGATACAAACTTGGCTTCATGCCACTCTCCAATCCGATCAGTTCGAGATCAACTTTTTAGCAGGAGATGCAAGCTTTCGTCGTTATGCGCGAATTAAGTTACAAAACAAAACATATATGCTCATGGACGCGCCGCCTGAAAAAGAAGATTGTGCACCATTTGTAAATATCGATGAGTTCTTTGACAAAAATGGTGTGCGTGTTCCGCATATTGTTGCCAAAGACCTGACATTGGGTTTATTGCTTCTGGAAGATTTTGGTGATGTGGTGCTATCAACATTACTGAATGATAAGACAGTAGATGAGTACTATGCGCAAAGCTTTAAACAGCTGATTGAACTGCAACAGGTGGATGGGCAGGCGCATTTACCCGCTTATTCTTATGAAAAGCTCATGACAGAAATGCGTTTGCTGACCGAATGGATGTTGCCTTCATTAAATATTCAACCGACAGAGCAGCAGTTAGAAACCATTGAGCAAGCGTTTGACTTTCTGGCAATTGAAGCGACTCAACAGCCACAAGTGATTGTACATCGTGATTTTCACAGTCGTAATCTGATGAAAATTGAAGGTGAACAGGAACTGGGGGTGATTGATTTTCAGGATGCGGTGATTGGTGCGGATACTTATGACCTGATTTCGATTACCCGTGATGCCTATGTGCAGTGGAATGCTGAACGTGTGTATCAATGGTTTGAAGTGTTCTATAACTTGTTGCCAGCTTCTGCCAAGGAAAATCGTAGTTTTGAGCAGTTTAAACGTGATGCCGACCTGATGGCGATTCAGCGCCATATCAAGATTTTAGGTATTTTTGTCCGTTTATTCGAACGTGATGGCAAATCAGGTTACTTAAAAGACTTACCGCGAGTGATGTGGTATTTACTTGAAGAAAGCCAAGGCTATGATGAATTGAATGAGTTTATGCAATTTATCAATGATGTGGTGATGCCTAAGTTTATTGCCAAATATGGCGATTATGAGGTTGCAGCATAATGAAAGCGATGATTCTTGCTGCAGGCTTAGGCAATCGCATGCGTCCACTGACGTTGCATACACCAAAGCCGCTACTAGAAGTCGGTGGAAAACCGCTGATTGTCTGGCATATTGAAAAACTGCAGAAAATTGGTGTCACCGAAATTGTGATCAATACCGCGTGGTTAGGTGATAAGTTGGTTGCTGCGTTGGGTGATGGTTCTCAGTTTGGTGTGAGGATCTTGTGGTCGCATGAAGGTGAAGGTCTGGAAACAGCAGGCGGCATCATCAATGCTTTGCCATTGCTGGGTGAGGAACCGTTCATTTTGGTGAATGGGGATGTCTGGACAACGATGGACTTTTCAACGCTGTTAAATGTTCAGTTAGAAGATAAGCAGGCGCATTTGGTCTTGGTCGAAAACCCGCCTCAACATTTAAAGGGAGACTTCATCCTGGCAAATGATTTAGCTTATACTTTTGAGCAGGAGCAGTTGGGCGAAGCCTTAACCTATAGCGGTGTTGCTGTTATAGCACCACACATGTTTACTGGGCTAGAGCATGGCAAGCGGCCATTGGCACCGTTGTTGAAACAGGCGATGCAACAGCAGTACGTTTCAGCAGAAAAGATGCAGGCGATCTGGGTCGATGTGGGGACACCTGAGCGTCTAGAGCAGCTTGATCAGCAGATCAAGCAAGGTGCGTTTGCATAATAAAAATTGCTTTGTCTATCTTGGATTTGCCTAAGAAAAGACAAAAAATTAATGGATTGTGCAGTTTATCATGTCTGTAAATGATTAACTGCATAATCGTTCAACAAGTCCTACTGTGCCTTGTATCAGAAATCGGTATACTGCACAGCAAATTTATCGAGATGTTGCACTGTTATGCATCCTTTTTTTCAAGAATTAAAGCAAGGTAGTCAATCTCTGGGTCTGAACCTGAGTGAGGACGCCCTAACACTCTTATTGAAATATCAAGATGCGCTGGTGCTGTGGAATAAGGCCTATAATTTAACGGCGATTCGTGACCCGAAAGAAATGCTGGTTAAACATTTATTAGATAGCTTAAGTATCCTGAATGATTTACCACAAGGTCGTTTATTAGATGTAGGGACTGGCGGTGGAATGCCGGGCATGATCATTGCATTATGTCAGCCAGAACGTGCTTGTGTGCTGCTGGATTCGAACGGGAAAAAGATCCGGTTCCTGAAGCAGTTTATTGCTGATTTGAAACTGCAAAATGTCATTGCCGTTCAGACACGTGTTGAAAATGAAGATAGTATTGGTGAGCTTGGTCAGTTCGATGTCATTACAAGTCGAGCATTTGCGTCTTTGACCGACTTTGTCGATGCAGCACAACCATATATGCATGAGCAGAGTATTATTGCTGCAATGAAAGGCTTGATTCCAGCTGATGAAATTGAGCAAATGAAAGATGAGTATTCATGTAAGATCATTGAACTTCGTGTCCCGAGATTAGATGAACAACGTCATTTACTTTTACTTCAACGTATTCAATAAAAATATTAAGGGTAATCATGGCTCAAATTATTGCGATTGCAAACCAAAAAGGTGGTGTAGGGAAAACCACGACAGCAGTCAATCTTGCTGCTTCTTTGGCGATCTTGAAAAAACGTGTCTTGTTGGTTGATATGGACTCACAAGGGAATGCCACCATGGGGTCTGGCATTCAAAAGAATGATTTACTGTATTCGGTAACAGATGTGTTGCTGGGTGAAGTGCCGATTGAAACTGCGATTCAAAAAGCAGAAGTCGGTTATAAGGTTTTAGGTGCGAACCGTGAACTTGCTGGGGTGGAACTGGCAATTGCAGAGCAGGAAGGACGTGAATTCATTCTGAAAAATGCACTGCAAGAAGTCGCTTCTGCTTTTGACTATATTATTGTTGATTGCGCACCAAGCTTAAGTCTGATTACGGTCAATGCTTTGGCTGCCGTAAATGGAGTGATTATTCCAATGCAATGTGAGTACTATGCACTGGAAGGCTTGGCTGACCTGACACAGACCATTGACCGTATACAAAAAGCCCTGAATCCAAACTTGGAAATTGTAGGGGTATTACGTACCATGTATGACGCTCGTAACGCATTGACACGTGATGTCTCTGCCGAGTTAGAGCAATATTTTGGTAAAAAGCTATACGAGACCGTGATTCCGCGGAATATCCGTTTGGCGGAAGCGCCAGCCCATGGTTTACCTGTGATCTATTTTGAGAAAAGTTCTAAAGGCGCAGTTTCATATTTGAATCTCGCTGCAGAAATATTGAAGAAAAGTAAAGTGAAAAAAGGAAGTGCTGTATGAGCATCAAAAAACGCGGATTGGCTAAAGGTCGTGGTTTAGATGCGCTATTAGGTTCAATTCAGAAAGAGAAATTGCAACTTGAAGCACAGGCCTTAGACCATGGTCAACTCAAGCAGATTGATGTCAATTTATTAAAGCGTGGTGAATATCAGCCACGTCGCTTTATTCAGGAACAAGATCTACAAGAGCTTGCAGCATCGATTGAAAAACATGGTGTCATGCAGCCGATTGTGATTCGTCCTGTTGAGGATGAGCAGCATCCATACGAAATTATTGCCGGTGAGCGTCGTTGGCGCGCGGCGCAATTGGCAGGTCTGACTGAAATTCCGGCAATTGTCCGTGATCTCAACGATCAGGTGGCGATTGCCCTGGCGTTAATTGAAAACATTCAGCGTCAGGATTTAAACCCAATTGATCAGGCAATGGCTCTACAGCGTTTCCATGACGAGTTTGGTTTAAGTCATCAGGAAATTGCCGATACCGTTGGCAAGGCACGTACCACGGTCAGTAATTTATTGCGCCTTTTAAGCCTTGCAGATCCGATTAAAGACCTGATGCAACAGGGTCAAATTGATATGGGACATGCACGTGCCATTCTTGCGTTAAAAACCAAAGACCAGATTTTAGTGGCGCAAATCGTGATTGAAAAAGGCTTGTCGGTACGTCAAACTGAACAGTTAGTACGCGAGTGGAGTGAACCAAAACCTGAAAAGGAAAAGGCGCAGCTTTCTCCTGACATTGAACAATTGACCCAGAAACTCTCAGAGCGTTTCGGAGCAAATGTCAAAATTGACCATAACCAGAAAGGTAAAGGAAAAATGGTCATTCACTATCACTCATTGGATGAGTTGGATGGAATCCTCAATATTTGTTTACCTAACTAATATTTAGGATACGTCCTTTTATATTTTAAATATTATTGGGGAATAATATGTGGGAACTTGTGAAAGCGGGTGGTTGGTTAATGCTGCCCCTTATTCTGTCATCAATTTTTACGGTTGCGATTACGATTGAACGCTATATTCGTTTAAAGCGATCACAAGTTTTACCTCAGGCCTTACTGGTCAATGCAACAGATGCTGACACGGTAATTGCACAGCTTGAGCAAGATGAAGCTTTAAAAAGTCCACTCGGACGTATTTTAAAAGCAGGTTATGATCATCAGGCACAAGGTGAACAATTTGCACGTGCGCAAATGGAAGCAACGGCTTCACAAGAGATCGGCGCACTCGAAAAAAATATTAATTTTCTTGGAACATTAAGTGCAATTGTACCTTTGCTAGGGTTGCTGGGTACGGTGCTGGGAATTATCGAATCTTTCCTGGTGATTGATGTGGGCTCTGCGGGCAATGCCAGCATGATGATGCCCGGCATTTCAAAAGCCTTGATTACCACAGCAGTGGGGATGCTAATTGCGATTCCTGCCATGATTGCCTATCGTTATTTTCAACGTGTCGTGCATGAATATATTGCTGAGCTGGAACAGCAATCGACTTTGTTTCATGCTGCGCTTTTTTATAAAAAAGCGTCTCCTTTACAAGAACACCGTCGCGCAAGCTGAGCCGGGGTGGCATCATGAAATTTAAACGTTCTCAAGTTGAAGATATTCATATTAATTTGACACCAATGATTGACTGTTTGTTATTTATTTTGGTGTTTTTATTATTATCCACGACTTTTAGTCAGCAAAGTCGTATAAATCTGACACTGCCTGATGCGCAAGGTGTTCCGCCTAAACAGTTCGATCATAAAATTGAAATCATGGTAGACTCCACAGGGCATTATTCTGTGAATGGTCAGGCATTATCCAGTAAAGATATTGCCGATTTAAGTACGGCCATCAAGCAGGTGGCACAAGATCGTCGCGATTTGATGTTTATTATTGCTGCTGATGCAAAAGCTACTCATCAAGATGTGATTCGGGTGATGGACGTGGCTGGTCAGCTCGTCTTCGTCAACGTCAATATCAGCACTAAAGTTCCAACTAGAGGTTTTACTGAGTGAATCAAGATTTTAAGGTTTATGTCCGCTTAATATCATATTTAAAATCTTATTGGGGCGTTGCCTTATTTGTCTTGCTTGGTTTTGGTATCAATGCTGCCACAGAAGTCTCTGTGGCAAAGTTGCTGAAATACATTATCGATGCAATTCAAAATGGTAGTCGAGAGAATCTGGACTGGTTTCCTGCGCTGATTGTCTTGCTTATGTTTTTCCGTGGTGTGGGTTTGTTCCTCGGTGGATATTTCTCTGCGGTGATTTCACGTAGTCTGGTATTCAGTATTCGTCAGGAAGTCTATGCAAAGCTTTTAAGACTGCCAGCTCAGTATTATCTCGATAACAGTGCCGGTCATATCAGCGCAAAGCTGATGTATAACGTTGAGCAGCTTACCGCAGCGTCCTCTGAGTCTTTGCAGACCTTGATTAAAGACGGTCTGATTGTTCTTGGCCTGTTGAGTTATTTACTTTATACCAACTGGCGCTTAACCCTGTGTATCGTGGTATTCATGCCGTTTATTGGTATTCTGGTCAGAATCGCATCGAAGAAGATGCGTAAGCTCTCGATTCAGGTACAAAATACCATGGGTGATGTAAACCATGTGGTACAGGAAACCATTACTGCAAACTCGGTGGTAAAAAGCTTTACCGGCGAAGAATTTGAGCAGAAGCGTTTTTATAAGTCTTCTGAGGAAAACTTACGTCGCGGCCTGAAAATGGTTGTGGTGCAAAATATTAACAGCCCAATCATTCAGCTGTTGTTGTCGATGGCGATGGCGATTATCCTCTGGTTAGCACTTCGTCCACAGGTGTTTGGCGATACCTCTGCGGGTGAGTTTATTTCATTCATTACCGCTGCGGGTTTGATCTCTAAACCGGTCAAGAATTTGACCGATATCAATGAAAAATTGCAACGTGGTCTGGCTGCAGCACACTCGGTATTTGAGTTATTGGATTTACCTGAAGAAGTGAATAATGGTCAGTTAAAACCAGTTTTAAAAGGCAATATTCAATTTGATCATGCCAACTTACGTTATGAAGATGGTACCCATGCAATTAAAGATTTGTCTTTAACTATCAAGGCAGGACAAACGGTCGCGCTGGTGGGGCGTTCTGGTGCGGGTAAAACCTCATTGGTTAACATGTTGCCACGTTTTCAAGAGTTGAGCGAAGGTCAGATTTATTATGATGGCATTGCGGTCGAAGAAATTGAGCTGGCTTATTTACGCTCTCAAATTGCTACAGTGAATCAGCAGGTTGTACTATTTAACCGTTCAGTACGTGACAATATTGCGTATGGTCAATTACAGGATTCAAGTGATGAACAGGTGATTGCGGCAGCAAAAGCAGCCTATGCCCATGACTTCATCATGAATCTGCCACAAGGCTATGACACCATTCTGGGTGCGCAGGGCTTAAACCTTTCAGGTGGTCAGCGTCAACGTATCGCGATTGCCCGTGCCATTCTTAAAGATTCGCCAATCTTGATTCTTGATGAAGCAACCAGTGCACTGGATAATGAGTCTGAATACTTTATTCAACAAGCCTTTGATGAAGCGATGCAAGGTCGTACTACCATCGTGATTGCCCATCGTTTATCCACCGTGGAAAATGCCGATCTGATTGTGGTAATGGATAAAGGCCAGATTATTGAGCAAGGTACCCACGCTGAACTGTTGGCCAAGCATGGTATGTATTATCAATTACATCAACGCAATTTTGAGGAAGACTAAGCATGTCGATGGCGCAACGTATACAGGATGCTTGGAATGAACAGGCTTCATGGTTGGTGGTGTTGCGCCCACTGTCATGGTTATATCGATTGGGTTTCTGTACCAATCAGGCACTTTACAAAAGTGGATTAAAAAAGGTCTATAAAGCCCCCGTCCCGGTCATGGTGATTGGTAATATCACGGTCGGCGGTAGTGGCAAAACTCCTTTGCTGATCCAGTTAGTCAAATATTTGCAAAAGCAGGGTGTCCGGGTCGGCGTGATCAGTCGGGGTTATGGAGCTGAAGGGCCGTTTCCGCTTTTGGTCAGTCAAACATCCGAACCGGATATTGCTGGCGATGAACCTTGTCTGATCGTCCAGTCGACTCAGGTGCCTATGGCTGTTGGTCCCAATCGGCAGGCAGCAATTGAACTCTTACTGCAAAATGAGCAGCTTGATCTGATTATTAGTGATGATGGTTTACAGCATTGGGCTCTAGCTCGCGATATAGAATGGATTGTGCTGGACCAGCATCGTGGTCTGGGCAATGAGAAACTATTGCCGGAAGGTTATTTAAGAGAACCCAAGTCTCGCTTAAACCACAGTACGGTGATTGAACATACCAAAGCGGCACAACCTCGGCAGAATATGCATCTGGAAGTGGGCCAGCCTTATCTGCTCAATCCTCATCTGGATACGCCTTGGTTTGATCCGAAACAGTATTTTAATGCGGTGGTCGGCATTGGTTTTCCTCAACGGTTTTATCAGACATTGAACAAGTTAGATGTTAACCAGTATCAGGCACATGAATTTCCCGATCATCATGATTATGAAATCGCTGATCTAAGCTTTGATAATCCTGATGCAATCATTACCACTGAAAAAGATGCCGTAAAATTTAAGGCATTATTAAAGCAACATCCTGAATTTAATATTCCGATCTGGGTAGTCCCTGTCGAAGCCGTATTATCGCCTGACTGTTATGAGTTGTTAAAACAGCAATTAAAACAGGTCGGGATTCAACTTTCTTAGAGATCTATCATGAAGCATATTGTTATTCCTGCTCGTTTTGCGAGCTCTCGTTTGCCAGGAAAACCGTTACTCCTGATTCATGGCCGACCGATGATTTTGCGGGTGGTAGATCAGGCGAAAAAAGTTGCTGGTTTTGATGATTTATGTGTTGCAACAGACGATTCGCGTATTGCAGCAGTCTGTCAGGCAGAAGGCGTAGATGTGGTTCTAACCCATCCTGAACATCCCTCTGGTACCGATCGTTTAAGTGAGGTTGCGCGCATTAAGGGGTGGGCAGCAGATGATGTGATTGTCAATGTACAAGGGGATGAACCTTTATTGCCAGCTCAACTGGTACAGCAGGTCACACAGCTTTTGCTTGATCATCCGCAATGCTCAATGTCGACCTTGTGTGAACCAATTCATCAATTAGATGAATTTCAACGTGACAGCATTGTTAAAGTGGTGATGAATAAGCGTAATGAGGCGCTTTATTTCAGTCGTGCGACTATTCCTTATGATCGTGATGGCGCCAAGCAAGCCGTATCTACATTACATACTCAGGCATTTCGCCATTTAGGTTTATATGCTTACCGTGTGAAATTATTACAAGAATATGTAACTTGGGAACAGGGCAATCTGGAAAAGCTGGAAAGTCTTGAGCAATTACGGGTTTTGGAAAATGGCCATCGTATTGCCATTGATATTGCAGAAGCGAATTTACCCCCGGGCGTAGACACACAGGCAGATTTAGATCGTCTCAATACTCTACCTGTGAGTGCATTTGAATAAGATGATGGTCGATACACAAACTAAAACACTTTATCCTTGGCATGCACAGACTTGGCAACTGCTCAGTACAAGATTTCCTCATCTTGGACATGGGTTATTGTTTTATGGCAAACAAGGCTGCGCCAAAAAAGAGTTTGCAGAACGTTTTGTCGCTTGGGTACTTTGTTTAAATAAACAGGCGCAAGCGGCTTGTGGTGAATGTACTAGCTGTCAGTGGCTGAAATCGGATACGCATCCGAATTATGTACATATCACCACCGACGAGGAAAATAAAAAACAAAACGCAAAAATCAAGATCGAGAAAATACGCGACCTACTGCCATTTGTGCAACAAACCGGGGAAGGCTGGCGTGTTGTGGTCATCGAGCCTGCCGAAGCCTTAAACACGGCTTCGGCAAATGCTTTATTGAAAACACTGGAAGAACCCGGCGAGCGCGTTGTATTAATTTTACTTGCTGATCATTATCTGAAATTACCTGCTACCATTCGCAGTCGATTACAGCATTTTGCGTTAGATCGTTTAACGCTTGAGGATGCGCAGACTTTTGTCAAACAGCAAATTCCAGAAATTTCATCGCAACAAGTGTCATTATTATTAAATCTTGCCAATGATATGCCGCTGACCGCGATTGAAATTGAAAAAAGTGACTGGCTACAGAAACGTAGTCTCTTTCTTGCCGACTGGCTAAAATTGGTTACGCAAAAAAATATGCCTTTGCATTACTCAAATAAGTGGTCTAAAGAGCTCAGTTTTTTTGAATTCTTGACCATGTTTGAATATCTGCTGGGGGATTTGGTAAGTTTAAAACTTAATCAGACACTTAAGAATGATGATCTGGATTTCAGTCAGCTGGTTGAGTGTTATAACCTTGAGCAGATGTTTGCCATCTATTCGGAATTACAACAGAAAAAACGCATGGTTGAGCAGAATGTTCAAACACAACTGGTCATGGATGAGTTGTTTATTCAGCTCATGAATGTGGCTTGAGTTTATCTAAATCATTCTGCTGATTTCTGATCTGAGTAAAACAGCAGGGTAAAGGAAATGTTTTAAAATAAATACCTTATCCTGCTTGGCGAGATTTATATAAAAATTGTATCTAAAATGTACATTGCTCTTTAATCCTTGATCAAAAAAGAATATAAAATGTGAAACACTTCACAATAATATTAAAAAATAAGGAATATCGAGATGAAAAACAAATCTATCGCGATTGCATTGTCTTGTATGCTTTTACCAGCTATGGCGGTGGCTGAACCCAAGTTCGTTTCAAATATTAATGGGTCGTCTTTTCAGATTAATGCCTCCAATACAGGGTCACAGGCTTACGAATGTGTGTACAGTTATTCTTTTAATCATGTCCGAGGTTCAGGCGTCAGTCAGTTTAGTGGCAAATTCTATATTGAAGCCGGAGCCAATAATATTTCGGTCATTGCCAGAAATACTGATCAAATGATCAGTAAGTTAGACTTTGATTATAAGTGTACTGAAAAATAAACCACTTTATTTTGCATGATTGAATGGAAAACCGCTAATGACAGCGGTTTTTTAATCAAGTCCTTAAATTTCTTGTCATTTCTTTTCAATTGTCATCTATTCTAAACCAAGCGCGTGCATGATTCGGAAAGCGCTAAATAAATTTCATTTTCTGTATTTAAAACACAATTTTCCTAAACATCATTTGTTGTTTGCTGGATTGTTTTCTATAATTCAGTCATAAAAGACGTATACATATTAAATGAACGAAGATGAAAGATGATGCTATAAATCCGATAAATATCGTTTGAAGTTTTATAGATAAATCGCGAGTACACGTTCTGTATTTTAATGATTCAGTATTGAACAGGGGAAAGTTATGCAACCACAAATGATGGGCGGAATTATACAGGTCAATATTCCAGATAAAGCGACCTTGCAGGCCAGCTATATGCCTTTTGTCCAAGGCGGTGGTTTATTTGTGCCAACCAAGCAAGCAGTAAAAATGGGACAGGAGGTTTTTGTACTGGCCACACTGCCGGAACAAGCGCAAAAGATTCCATTAACCGGAAAAGTGATCTGGATTTCGCATAAACAGACGCATTTTAAGCCACAAGGTTTTGCCATACAGCTCGCAGGTGAAAAAGGCGTGTATTATAAAAATGAAGCTGAGAAATTGTTGGCGGGATCTAAAGGTCTGGATCGTCCAAGTTATACCATGTAGAAATGAAGTAAATAGGATAGAAGAGTGTTTGTTGATACGCATTGCCATTTAACCATGCTGGATTTAAGTCCTTATCAAGGCGACTTGGATCAGGCACTGGAACAAGCCCGTCTTGCCGGTGTGTCGAAATTCATGGGAATTTCGGTTGATCTTGAAGATCATGTCAAGCTGGCAGAAATTGCTGCCCGCCATAAAGACGTTGGCTATTCGGTGGGCGTTCATCCCTGTGAGGATGAGCAGGTCATGGCGCGTGCAACAACAGACTATCTGGTCAATCTGGCCCAGTCCGATAAAGTGTGGGCTTTGGGTGAAACCGGTCTGGACTATTATCACAGTACGGATTTTGTTGAAGAACAGAAACGTTGCTTTGCGCGACACATTGAAGCTTCAAAAATCGTGAAAAAGCCTGTGATTGTGCATACCCGTGCAGCCAAGCACGATACCATTGATATTATTCGTGCAGAGCAGTCTACCCATGGTATTTTGCATTGTTTTACCGAGGATTGGGAAACAGCAAAAGCCGTTCTGGATTGTGGTTATTATATTTCTTTCTCCGGGATTGTTTCTTTTAAAAATGCGCAGGATTTGCGTGATGTGGCTAAACAGGTACCGCTTGATCGTTTGCTCATCGAAACGGATAGTCCTTACTTAGCGCCAGTGCCTTATCGCGGTAAAAGCAATGAACCGAAATATGTTCCTTTTGTAGCAAAAGCATTAAGTGATGTATATGATAAATCGGTTGAAGAGATTGGCATGATTACAACACAAAATTTTGAAAATCTCTTAAATTTGAAATAAACGGTTTTTGTTGTACTAGGAAAGAGAGTTATTACGTGAAAATGGATCGTCAAGCTCAGTTTAGAGCACGAGAAGTATTAATTTTTCAAATCGCGGAGCAACTCCTATTAGAAAATGGTGAGGCAGGCATGACGCTGGATGCGTTAGCTGCCGAGCTGGATCTTGCAAAGGGCACGTTATATAAGCACTTTCAAAGTAAAGATGAACTCTATATGTTGCTGATTATTCGTAATGAGCGCATGTTGCTGGAAATGATTCAGGATACCGAAAAAGCATTTCCTGAACATCTGTCTTTCTTTATGTTGCACCATTTACATCATCCGGAGCGTACTGCGCTCTTCCATCAGATCGAAGAACGGCTTTCTACCACGGGACAAGGCATTCAATTATTATTCAGTGAATTATATAAAGTGCGTAGGCAGCGTCTGCGTATCATTATCCGTATGACGGAAAGTTATTTACTGGATATAAACAGTAGCATGACGACACGTGATTATCTGGCTTCAATCTGGTCTTTGACCTATGGTGCAGCGGTGATTCTGAATTCGAGTTTTTATCAACGCTATTTAGGTTCTCGAGACACTTTACGTGTCGCTTATATTGAACAGGCTTTGGCATTGCCGAAGCTGGTCGAACCTGTTCTTGCATAGTTGAAAAACGCATGAGATCACCACAGCATTCGCAAAAAGCCTTTACCCTGATTGAGGTGATGGTGGTGATCGTGATTATGACGATTATGGCATCTCTCGTGGTTTTGAATATCGGTGGCGTTGATCAGCGCAGGGCCATGCAAGCCAGAGAGATGTTTATTCTTGATCTGAAGAAAATTAATAAAGAAGCGACTGATCAGGCCAAAGTCTTTGCCTTAAATACTCAAAATGCAACAGATGTCGCACCTTTTAGTTATAACTTGTTTGAATATCATGACCAGAGCCGTGAACAGATTCAGCAGGTTGATCGCACCTGGCAACTCTATAAAGAATTTAAGACCCGTCAATTGCCCAATAATGTTTCTTTAACGATTCAAAGTTTAGATACAGCAAGTTATAACAAAGCCAAAAATGAAGATTTGCTGGGTGGTAAGGCGCCTCAACTCATCTGGTTTGGAAATGGTGAAGCGAAACCTGTTCGAATCCAGTTTTATTATGAGCAACAGCCGATTGGACATGAGTTAGAGCTGGATCATTTGGGTAAGGTCAATGAAAATTAAGTCTTTAACAGGTCTTCCAGAAAATACTTGTTGTCTTGTGAAAGCACAGAAAGCTTGCACCTCAAGCATAGTTTTCGGTCTTGCAGCAGGGCCGAGCGTTGCTCGGCGGAGACCTGCTTCAGGATTTACCTTACTTGAAGTGATGGTGGCGCTGGCGATCTTCGCAGTTGCAGCAATTGCGTTAACCAAGGTCGCAATGCAATACACCCAGTCAACATCGAATGCCATTTTAAGAACCAAAGCACAATTTGTAGCGATGAATGAAGTGGCGATGATGGAAATGAACCAGGAGTGGCTGGACGGTACGCAATCTAAGCAAATCACATCTCAAGGTGAAACGTGGCAAATTGATAAAAAAGCACAATCGACGATTAGCCCGAAGATCCAGCGGATCGAGTTGCAAGTCAGCTTATTTAATAATGAACAAGGCAAGGTCGAAGCGGGCATTACCAATCTTGTGTTCTTTAACTATCCTGCAAAGGCCAGAACACAATGAAATACACACGTGCATTTACCCTGGTCGAATTACTGGTTGCCATTGCAATCTTTGCAGTACTTTCGATGCTGGGCTGGAAAGTTTTTGACTATCTATTAAAAGTCAAAGATCGCAATGCCGAACATGAAATGCATTTATTTGCCTTGCAGGACGCCTATCAGCAGATGCTAAGAGACAGTCTGCAGATGATTCCTTTAACTGCTAATGATGGTCGACAGTTGCAGGCAGCGCTGGTGTTGAATGATCAGCACTTTGCATTTAGCAAGGCAGGTGTTTCTGATCCATTGAAACAGGGTTTGTCTCCTTACGAGCGTATTGAATATCGTTATGATGCTGCCCAAAAGAAAGTCTATCGCCTGAAATATTCGAATCTGAATATTCCCAATCGTGTACAACCTGTTTCAAGTACTTTGCTGGAAAATGTCGACCAATTTAAGCTGACGGTATTGAACCCGCAAGAATTGACACAATGGCCTGAAAACAGTGACCCAAGTAATATCGCTGAATTGAAGAAATTACCCCGTGGTATCAAAATTCAGTTAACGGTTGCGGGGACCGATTATGAGTGGATCTATAGTCTGTTAAACAATCCAGATATGGGCGGTCAGTAATGCCATGAAAAATCACTCATCTCAACATGGTATCGCACTATTAACCATTCTGGTGATGGTCGCCTTGGCTACGATTCTGGCGGCAACCATTGCCAAACGACAGACCAATACTGCCGAGAATACCGGCTATTTGATGCGTCAGAACCAGTCCTTACTGTATGCCAAAAGTGCAGAAGCATTTTTTTCGGAATTGCTGATCCAGGACAGTGATAATGGTGAAAGTATTGATCATTTACAGGAAAATTGGGCCAAGCCAATGCCGCCATTTCCTGTGGATGATGGCTATGTTGCGGGGTGGTTAGTCGATGAGTCGGGCAAATTTAACCTGAATAATCTGGTCAAGGCAGATGGAACCCAAGTAGATGAGGCTTCACGACGCTGGTTTGAAAAGCTGCTGCAACGGGTCGGTCTGCCCGCAGAGCTCAGTCAGGCCGTGATTGACTGGCAAGATGTTGATGATGAAACTACAGGTGCGATGGGTGCGGAAAGTAATTATTATCAAGGTTTGGATCCCGCTTATCTGACACCAAATACCAAGTTTCATAGTGTGGAAGAATTGAAACTGGTCAGAGGTTTTGAAGGCAAAAATTATGATTTGATTAAAGCTTATGTCACGGCATTACCGGAGTACACCAAGGTCAATATGAATACAGCACCAGCCCTGTTATTGGCCAGTATTGATCCAAAGATTGATGTCAAAGCACTTGAACAAGCATTAAAGACCAAACAGGCCAACCTGACCTATTTCAATAATGTGGATGATTTATGGCAATTAAGTGTTTTTTCTGGAATAGATGAAGCAAACAAAGCCGATGCAACAGCTTTGCTGGACAGTAAATCCAACTTTTTTACCGCACAGATTGAAGTGGTTTTAAGCGAACGGAAGCGTCAGTTTACCAGTGCTTTAGCACGTAAAGATAAGCAAGTGACTGTTTATTCAAGAAGTCTTTCACCTTTCCAGTAAATGTGTAGATTGATTTGTCAAATGGTGACAAGGTTTAAAATCAATCCCAATCCATGTTTTTTTGCTTTATAATAAAATCCGTTTGCAGATAAAGATTAGCTTGGTGCATGTTAATTCGTAAATTGTTTAAGTTTGAGAATGCTCATATTGTACGTAACTGTACATCGGACCGTTGTAAGCGTTCGATTCATGGGCACAGTTATAAAGTTGAATTATTATTAAAAGCGTCAAAGCTGGATCATGGACAAATGGTTTATGATTTTGGCTTGCTTAAAGGCGTGATTAAAGAGCTATATGATAGCTTCGACCATGCCATTTGTTTCTGGCAGAAAGATGATCCTGCTTATATTGATGCATGTAAAACATTCAGTGCGCGCTGGATTTCTTTACCTGTTTCACCTTCAGCAGAACAGTTTTCGCGTATCTTTTTCTATCTCGCCCAGCAAGTGCTAAATTCAACTGTGACCCAGAATGGTGAAGGTGATGTTGAGGTTTACTCCGTCATTGTTCATGAAACTGATACGGGCTATGCACAGAGTTTTCAGGAAGATATTGAAAATATACAAATGGGTGAATTGAGTCTGGAACAGATTGTCTTTTCAGAGCAGGTACAGGCTGAATGGAGTGATGTTCAGATGTATGAAAACCTGAAAAAAGGAACAAAATTCCAGAATCCGAATGTAGAATTACAAGTTAATATTTAAGTAATTTTCACTTAAATAAAAGAATCTATTTCAAGGAATGTTGATGCAATTTACTGAACAGCAACAGGACAAACTTAATAAAGTTCAGTTGGACGAGTCTTGGAAAATCTCATTGTCAGAGTTTCTTCTGAGTCCTAAAATGGATAATTTACGTGAGTTTTTACAACAAGAAAAACTCGCAGAAAGAGTCATTTATCCCCCAAGCAAACAGATTTTTAATGCATTAAATACCACACCGTTAAATGCAGTAAAGGTCGTGATTTTGGGACAGGACCCTTATCATGGTCCGAATCAGGCCAACGGTTTAAGTTTTTCTGTACAAAGAGGGGTTGCATTACCTCCGTCTTTGCGTAATATTTTTCACGAATTAAATACCGATCTGGGTGTTCCGGTTTCTCGTTATGGTGACTTGAGTAAATGGGCAGCACAGGGCGTGTTATTGCTTAACAGTGTACTGACAGTCGCGGCAGGACAGCCCACTTCACATCAAAAACAGGGATGGGAAGACTTTACCGATGCGGTCATTGATGTATTGAATGAGCAGCGTGAACATATCGTGTTTATTTTATGGGGTGCTTATGCACAGCGTAAAGGGCAACGTATCGATCGTAACAAGCATCTTGTGCTTAGTGCAGCTCACCCATCACCACTTGCTGCAAACCGGGGTGGTTTCTTTGGCTGCAAAGTATTTTCTAAAACCAATCAATATTTGAAACAACATGGCATTGAGCCTATAGACTGGCAATTGGACGCATAATGACTTCTCCCGATTTAAATAGCTATCATCCTGATTTGGTTATTGAACATGCACAAAATGGCTGGCGAATCATTCGTCTGAATCGCCCTAAATCGTTACATGCTTTAGATGAACCGATTGTAAGTGCGCTACTGAAAGTCTTTGAACATTTCCATGAAGATGAAACTGTCAAGGCAATCTGGTTCGATTCGACCACACCAAAGGCTTTCTGTGCAGGAGGGGATGTGCGTAAATTACGTCAGCTCGTCATCAATAAGGAAGTAGAAACAGCAAACCAGTTTTTCCAGCAAGAATATGCACTGGATTTACTGTTACATAATTATGCAAAGCCGATTGTGGTCTGGGGCGAAGGCTATGTGATGGGTGGTGGTCTTGGCCTGTTTATGGCAGCACCTTTCCGTCTGGTGACGCCATATTCGCGTCTGGCAATGCCTGAAATCAATATTGGTTTATATCCAGATGTCGGTGCAAGCCGTTTTCTGGCTGACCGTGGTCAAATCGGACTGTTTACCGGTTTAACTGGTTCTATCATGACTGCGGCGGGTGCGTTCAGTGTCGGTTGGGCAACGCATATCTGTGAAGCACAACGTGATAATGTGCTGCAAAAAGTGTTAAATGTCGACTGGAACCATTATCCAGCGGGTGCATTCCGTGCCATTGATGATACCTTGAATAGCTTACATCGTCCTGTTGCTGCGGGCCCGTTGCAAAATTCAATTGATGTGATTCATAGCGTTTGTCGTGGTCAGAGCTTTGAATATGACTATCAATCGATTATTGGTCTCAGTGATGCAAGTAGTGACTGGTTACGTCAGGCCAGTGAAAACCTGCAAAAAGGTTCACCAAGCACGGCGGCGATTACCTGGTTGTTATGGCAATGGGGTAAACAGGGTCATGCATGGGATGAAGTGTTTGCATTAGAAGCGCAAATTTCTGAATGGAAAATTCGTCACCCTGATTTTGTTGAAGGTGTGCGTGCCCGTCTGGTAGACAAAGACTTGTCTCCTGAATGGAAAGCAACTGAACAGTTAACGCTTAAAGGCATCTTGGGTGACTGTGCGCCTGTAACCAATATTGAGAGCTGGAATGCGTTATTAAAGCACTATGGCGTGATTGCTTAAGTTGCTATGACTGTAGAAAATCATAATGATGAATACTGGATGCAGCTTGCCTATGAGCAGGCTGCATTAGCGGCATCACAGGGAGAAATTCCTGTCGGTGCCGTTCTGGTTAGTAATAAGCAGGTCATTGGTGTGGGCTACAATGCACCGATCAAACTGTCAGATCCCACTGCACATGCAGAAATACAGGCGTTGCGTGCCGCTTGCGCGTCATTGAATAACTACCGCCTACCTGAAGATACCACGCTTTATGTCACGCTTGAACCGTGCACCATGTGTGTGGGGGCTTTAGTGCATGCACGGGTAAAGCGGGTGGTTTTTGCTACTACAGAGCCCAAAGCAGGCTCTCTGATCAGTGCGCGTCAATTGCTTGAAAGCGGTTATTACAATCATAAATTTGTTTTTGAACAAGGATGTCTGCAAGCGCAATGTTCCTTGCAGCTCAGTGAATTTTTCAAACAGAGACGAAGTGAAAAGAAGAAAATCCGTTCGTCAAAAACGTCCTTAAATGATTAAAAATGTCTCATGAGTTGTGGCACACTAAGTCTCCAATATTTTTGGGTAAAATCAAAAGGCGAAGTTATGCGTAATGCAATCACGATAAAAAAAGAATTCAATGCACCGATCTCTGAGGTTTTTGACTTGTTGTCAAAACACGCCACCTATAACAAGGCATTTGCACCGTTACAGGTGGTTCGTGTGAAGGATTCGGCTGATCCAGCACGTCCTGATGGAATTGGTTCAGTTCGCCGCATGGGATTTGGACCGATTAAACCGCTACAAGAAGAAATCACCTTATTGGAAGAGAATAAACGAATTGAGTATAAGTTGATCAATAACCCTTTGGTAAAACACCATTTAGGGCAAATTGACTTTAAAGAAATCACACCTTTTGTAACTTTGGTCACTTATAAGATTGAATTTACAGCAAAAGCACCTTTTGTAAGTAAATTAATTCTTGCACAACTCAAAGCAGCGATTACACTAGGTTTTTTAAAATTAGCCAAATCAGTTGCTTCATAAGAGATGGGAATGACAGTTCATATTATTACGATTGATGGTCCAAGTGGTTCTGGTAAAGGCACATTGGCTGCAAAAATTGCCGCACATTATGGTTTTAGTTTATTAGACTCTGGTGCGTTATATCGTTTACTTGGGCTGTCTTTGTTTCAGCATGGCTTACTCGATCAACTGGATACCCAGTTGGAGCAGTGTGTTAAATATGCGACCCAGCTCGATATTGAATTTAAATCGACACCAGCAGCGACACTGATTTTTCTGGAAGGCGTTGATGTCACCAATACCATCCGTACAGAGCAGGTCGGTGAGTACGCTTCTAGAGTTGCGGCTGTTCCGGAGTTGAGAAAAGCATTATTCGAACGTCAGCGTGCATTTATCCAGCCGCCAGGCCTGGTTGCCGATGGACGTGATATGGCGACTTCGATTTTTCCAGAAGCCCAAGCCAAGATTTATTTAACCGCATCGGCTGAATCTCGTGCAGCGCGTCGTGTAAAACAGTTGCAGGGTATGGGTCTTGATGCTAAAATAAGCGACATTTTATCTAACATACAGGCTAGAGATAAAAGAGATATGGAGCGAACAGTTGCTCCGCTCAAGCCAGCTGAAGGCGCGTATGTCATTGATAGTTCTACAATAGGCATCGATGACGTGTTTCAGTTAATGGTGGACTATATCGATAGCCGTATTCAATAGATAGACCATTTTATTTTCAGTTGAAGCATTGCTTGATCAGATTTTTTGGACAATGTAACAACTTAACTAAACCGGCCTTGTCTGATCCAAGACCGCGGACTTTATCAGGTATATCATGACCGAATCTTTTGCAGCCCTCTTTGAAGAAAGTGAATTAAACCTCAACGTTGAAAAGGGTGCAGTCATCCAAGGTACTGTTGTTAGTATCGATTCTGACTGGGTTACTGTTGACACTGGCCTTAAATCTGAAGGCGTTGTTGACCGTGCTGAATTTTTAAATGAACAACGTGAACTTGAAGTTCAAGTTGGCGATACTGTTGACGTAGTTGTTGAAGCGCTTGACAACGGTATGGGTCAAACCGTTTTATCACGTGAAAAAGCGAAACGTGCTGAAACTTGGACTAAACTTGAGAAAATCTTTGAAGACGGCGAAATCGTTACTGGTGTTATCTCTGGTAAGGTTAAAGGCGGTTTCACTGTTGACATCGGACCTGTACGTGCGTTCTTACCGGGTTCTTTAGTTGACACTCGTCCTATCCGTGACACAACTCACCTTGAAGGTAAAGAGTTAGAGTTCAAAGTAATCAAACTTGATGCTAAACGTAACAACGTTGTTGTATCTCGTCGTGCAGTTATGGAAGCTGAATCTTCAGCTGACCGTGAAGCATTACTTGCTCAACTTGAAGAAGGTCAAACAGTTACAGGTACGATCAAGAACCTTACTGATTACGGCGCGTTCGTTGATCTTGGCGGTATTGACGGTCTTCTACATATCACAGATATGGCTTGGAAGCGTATCAAGCACCCTTCAGAAGTTGTTGAAGTTGGTCAAGAAGTTACAGTTAAAGTACTTAAGTTTGACCGTGAGCGTAACCGCGTATCTTTAGGCCTTAAGCAATTAGGCGAAGATCCATGGTTAGCGATCATGAGCCGTTACCCTAAAGGTTCTATCGTTAAAGCACGTGTAACTAACTTAACTGACTACGGTTGCTTCGCTGAAATCGCTGAAGGCGTTGAAGGCTTAGTACACGTTTCAGAAATGGACCACACGAACAAAAACATCCACCCATCTAAAGTTGTTCAGATCGGTGACGAAGTTGATGTTATGGTTCTTGAAGTTGACGAAGAACGTCGTCGTATTTCATTGGGTATCAAACAAACTCGTGCTAACCCATGGGAAGAGTTTGCTAAAGCGCATGAAAAAGGCGAAAAAGTTTCTGGTACAATCAAGTCAATCACTGACTTCGGTATCTTCATCGGCTTAAACGGTGGTATCGACGGTTTAGTTCACTTGTCTGATATTTCTTGGAACGAACAAGGCGAAGAGGCGATTCGTCGTTACAAGAAAGGCGACACAGTTGAAGCAGTTATCTTGTCTGTAGACGCTGAAGGTAACCGTATCAGCCTTGGTATCAAGCAATTAAACAGCGATCCATTCAATGACTTCTTGGCTGCGAATGAGCGCGGTGCTTTAGTTAAAGGTACTGTAACTGCTGTTGATGCTAAAGGTGCTACAGTTAAATTAGCTGATGACATCGAAGCAACACTTAAAGCTTCTGAAATCAACCGTGACCGCGTTGAAGATGCGACTAAATTCCTAGAAGTTGGTCAAGAAGTTGAAGCGAAGATCATCAACGTTGATCGCAAATCTCGCTCTATCAACTTGTCTA
This sequence comes from Acinetobacter sp. WC-323, assembly GCF_000314615.1. Lineage (NCBI taxonomy): Bacteria > Pseudomonadati > Pseudomonadota > Gammaproteobacteria > Moraxellales > Moraxellaceae > Acinetobacter > Acinetobacter sp. WC-323. Next base: position 188,849 of record NZ_AMZS01000046.1, on the reverse strand, counting down.
TCAAAGCGAAAGACGAAGCTGAAGAGAAAGAAGCTGTGAACAATGCTCGCCAAGCTGCTGCGACTCAAGCTGCAGAAAGCAATGGTCCTAAGACTATTGGTGACTTAATTAAAGCTCAAATGAAGTAATTTGTTAAAAAGTACGTTTCTTGTAACAGAGACGTACTTTTTTATACAAAAATACTGTAAACGGTAGCGTAGTAATCATGTACTGCGCTACCGTTTTGTATTTAAACAGGTTATTATTAAAAACATTGGAAGTAGCAATAATTAAAGAGGTCATCAATGACTACTGAAGCACTTAATAAATCTGATTTAATTGAACGGATTGCGCTTAAAAACCCACACTTGGCTGAACCTTTAGTTGAAGACGCAGTTAAGATTATGATTGATCAAATGATCGAAGCACTTTCAAGCGGTGATCGTATTGAGATTCGTGGTTTTGGTAGTTTTGCTTTGCATCATCGTGAGCCGCGTTTAGGGCGTAACCCTAAAACAGGTAAGTCGGTTGATGTTGCAGCAAAAGCAGTTCCACACTTTAAACCTGGTAAGGCACTTCGTGATGCAGTAAACGAATCTGCTGAATAAGTATAGAGGTCTTTATGCGTTATATTTTAATTGCATTACTCGTTGCCATTTTTGGTTATTCACTTGCTTTGGTGCTTCAAAACCCAGCTGAGCTACAAGTAGACTTGTTATTTACTCAAGTTCCAGCAATGCGTTTGGGGTTATTACTTTTATTGACTTTAGTCTTAGGTATTGTTGTTGGGCTACTTCTTGGCGTTCAGGTCTTCCGCGTTTTCCAAACCAGTTGGGAAATTAAGCGATTACGCAAAGATATTGATCATCTGCGTAAAGAGCAAATTCAACTTGCACAGCAAGCTGCCGCAGAAGCTGCTGCGAATGTAAGACATGAGAAAACCATTCTGGATATTAATCCGGAAAGCCATCCACGTAATCCGTTATAATCTTTATATTGCAGCCTTATAAGATCTTGATGATTGTATAAGGCATTTAAAAGCTCTTTATTATTTAAAGAGCTTTTTTTGTTTTATGGCAGACCCAAATATCTCAACGCGGCCGTAATCAGCATCGCCACTAAAATTACCACAATAAGCGAATATTTTTTCCATGCAAAAATGATCGCAACCGAAACTCCCATTATTTTGCTGATGCCGCTGAAATGTGTTTCCGTAAAAAGGGTATTTAATACCGCTAAGGTGAACAGCAAAACACAGGCAGAATCTGCCAGTAACTGCTTATGATGTTCTTTAATTTCGATGCGATTTGCCAGATAAAAGCCTGAATAACGGATCAGATAGGTCCCTAAAGCAAGTACGACAACGCCGATAAATATATAACTCTCACTGTATTTCATTTCGTTTTCCGACCTATCATTAAACCAAGCATAGACACTAGAACAGGAAGGCCTGTTGGAAGTAAGGGAATAGAAGCCAGGGAAAGGGAGGTACCCAGAAATACCCGATTGCGTGTGGTCCTATTCTTAAGCATGGGCAGGATCAAGGCAAAAAGAATGGCCGGGAATGCTGCATCAATACCAAATACATAAATATCCGGAATGTTTTTGCTCAGCAGATAACCGGTGAATACGCCGAGGGGCCAAAGTATGCTGATACCTACGCCACACATCCAGTAAGCCCATTTCTTTAAATGTGCTTCCTGCTGACTTAGCCCGAACATGACACTTTCATCATTCATGATATGGCAGGCAATAAAGTGATAGACATTCTTTTCAATGAAGGTTGCGACAGATAATCCAAAAGGTAAATGACGCAAATTGATAAGTATGCCCGTGAATGCGGCAAATACCGGATTGGCTCCTGTCGCAATCATGCCAATGAAAGTAAATTCCGCTGCACCTGCCAGTACCGTTAAGGAAAGCGCTAGAGGAATCCACATGGGTAGGTTAAAACTGGCCGCAACTGAGCCGAGAGAAATTCCGACAATTCCTGTTGCGACCGAGATGAGAGTAATGGCTTTGATTAAGTGATACCGCTGTTTATCTTGCATCTTTGTTTTCTATATCAAACGACCGTACGTTATAATAGATTAATCTTATATCGTTCGTCAAAACGAACATTCGTTTTTTATGGTGGGTTATGGCGTTGCCAATTGAAATTGTTGCAAAAGGATTGCAAAGAGAGAGACAAAAAGCAGGATTGTCGTTGGCTGAGGTCGCACGTCGGGCGGGTATAGCCAAATCAACCTTATCACAGTTGGAGGCCGCACAAGGCAATCCCAGTCTGGAAACCTTATGGGCCCTGTGTGTGGCTTTGGATATTCCATTTGCCAAGTTAATGGAAAGTAATATTGCCCAGACTCAAGTGATACGTTTAGGTGAGGGGCCATCCGTTTCATCTGAAATTGCCCATTATCAGGCTATTCTATTGGCCAATTGCCCAACGGGTGCCCGACGAGATGTGTATATGCTCACCACCCAGCCTGGTGAACCGCGTTGTAGTCAGCCGCATCCGATTGGCAGCATTGAGCATATTGTGATTATGAAAGGTCAGGCCAGAGTTGGCTTAATTTCCGAACCGATCTTGCTTAATGAAGGGGACTACATTTGCTATCCTGCCGATCAACCGCATATCTTTGAAGCTTTGCAAGCGGATACCAGAGCCATCCTGATCTCTGAACAAAGATAGCGATGATTTCCCTGTGCTATAAAGTCTTTTTTGCATTATGCGTAGATTGTTACTTTGTTCATGGGGTGAATCACTTTATAATTAACTGATTTTTATGTGATGGAACTAGATTCGTGAGTATTATTGTTGCCCTAGACGCAAAAAGCCAATATGACGCCTTAACAATTGTTGATCAGCTTGATCCGTCACTTTGCCGTGTAAAAGTTGGCAAAGAGCTTTTTACTCATGAAGGTCCATCAATTGTGAAGAACTTGCAAGACAAAGGTTTTGACGTTTTTCTTGATCTAAAGTTCCATGATATTCCTAATACAACAGCTCAAGCGGTATGTGCTGCTGCCGACTTAGGGGTATGGATGGTCAATGTGCATGCTTCAGGTGGCCGCAAGATGATGGAAACCTGTGTTGAGCGATTGAAAGCAGGTAACTATCAGACTCAACTGATTGCAGTAACTGTTTTAACCTCAATGGGACGTGAAGATTTAGGCGATATCGGTCTGGATATCGAGCCAGTTGAACAGGTGAAGCGTTTAGCCAAACTTACACAGGAAAGTGGACTGGATGGTGTGGTGTGTTCAGCCCAAGAAGCGAAAATCCTTCGTGACCTGTTAGGTCAGCAGTTTGCATTGGTGACACCGGGTATTCGTCCAGAAGGTTCAAATGCGGATGACCAAAAACGTATTGTAACCCCAAAACAGGCCATGCTGGATGGTTCAACGCATTTAGTGATTGGTCGTCCAATTACTAAAGCAGAAAAACCGACTGAGATGTTGAAATCAATTTTGGCTTCGATTTAATGAAGTCGAAGGTTAAAACCTCATACTAAGAAATAAACTGATCAAGAGTGGTGCGAGCAGCGATAGAATCAATCCACTCATCATGGCATGTGGGACATAATGTGTGCCACATGACTGTTTCACCATCGCAAGCGTCACATCCATTGAAGTCGCACCCGCACTGGAAATCGCCGAGCGTGGAAAGCGCCAACCTAGACAATACATCAATAAAATTGCAAAAATTTCCCTAAATAAATCGGTTAACAGGGCAATACCTCCCAGTTTGGCCGAATGCAGTTCGGTAAATAAAATCCCAGACATTGAATACCAGCCATAACCTTGTGCTAGGGCCATGACTTCATTCAGGCTGTAATGCTTCGATAGAATAAAATAATTCAGAATTGCTGCCAGACAAGATCCGATGAATGCAGCCACGGGCACCAGTAAAATTTTCCAGCTTAACCAGCTACGATCGAATTGAGTAAAGGCCAGCTCAACGCCAATCAAGAAAATAAAGATCAGTAATAAATACCAGCTATTAAAGGCGATATGCAGGTCTAAGCTTTGAATGAGCATCCCCAGGCCAATCCCGGCCGCCAAGGCCAGAAAGGCTTTGCCAATATTCTTTAGCGCATTGAAAAATAGGTGCAGTGAGATTTTTCCTTGCACACTTTGCCGATCAATCAGCTTATAGGTCATTAAACAAATGAAAAAAGAACCAATTGACGTGGTAAATGCAATGAGTAGCGCAGGTGGCAAGATGGTTGCTGGATTCCGAATATGATTCAGTGCCTGAGTCAGTTCAAAGGCAACACTGACTAGTAAAATATAAGAAAAATAGGGAAGAATTTTAAAGACGAATTTTTTTAGCGACGGAGATAAATGTGGTGCTACAAAATAGCCTAAGCCAATACAAATAAAAATCTGGCAAATCAGTACAAAAGAGGTCATATGATCAGAGCGTTTACAGTGCTGATTTATTATGCAGGGAAATCTTATACTTGGGTAGATTTATATATCATTTGATAAAGAAAAATGAAGGCAGTATAAATTTAAAAAAATAAAAAGTCTCAGCACTCCAATTCTACTTTAAGTATGATAGATATTTGGCCTAATTTGTCTATAAATGTGTGCTGAAGTGAAATATAATTTTCTCGATAAATGAGGAAAGTAATTTGTGACCGCAGCCAAGATTCAAAAATATGCATTGCAACGTTTTGCAAAACAGGGCTTTGCAGCTACTTCGTTGAATGAAATTGCAACTGATGTGGGCATCAAGAAACCCTCAATTTACGCACATTTCAAGAATAAAGATGAGCTTTATCTTAGTCTTATTCCGATCATGATTGATGAAGAACTGAGCTATGCCCAAACGGTTTTGCAGGGTGGAGAACAGCTCCAGCAGCAATTGCATGATTATTTTATCAGTATTGAACAGCGCTTTAACGCGTCTTATGCGGTTCAGTTCTGGATGAATGCCCTGATCAGTCCACCTGTGCATTTATATGACCAGGTGATTGAGCCGATGCACCTCTTCATGGCTGATCTGGAACAGCTATTTTCGCAAGCAATTCAGAATTCTGAAGTCATTAAAAATCAGCATCAACTCGACGCTCAGACACTTGCTCGGGTATGCATGAGTTTTGTGGATGCATTGCAAAGTGAATTGATCTATGGCGGTCGAGAAAAGTTTCGACTTCGTCTGGATGCCATCTTAAAAGTATTTAATATTCTGATCAGTAGCTAAATGCAAATAAAGCTACTGATGCGTGTACATAGCACTATTCAGGTTAACTGGTGTGCACTAGAACTCTTTGCTGAAGCGGCATAAATGGATAAACCGAGCGCAATACTGCCGCAAACGAATAAGCTTGCTGGAAGTATATTGATACTAACCTCCACTAGGCTGACAATAAAACCAATTAGTGAAGCAAAAGCGTATTGAAGCAAACCCATCAAGGAAGACGCTGCGCCCGTTAAGTGTTGAGGACTCTGTTGCATGGTCAACGCGGTGACATTGCCAAAAATAAAACCAGTCGACCAGATACTAAGTCCTAACAAAAGGGTGTATTGCCATATATTTAAACTATAAAATGACGTGCTCAACAGTAGAATAAAGCTAGCTCCTGTAAAAATCCCCATACCGATGATGAGTAAACATTGCGCTGACCATCTTTTTAATAACAGGATTGAGAGTTGGCCAAGAATAATCAAGCCAATGGCATTTCCTGCAAACAAAGTACTAAATGTTTCATTGTGAATATGATAATGCTGGATAAAAATAAAAGGTGACTGGCTTAAATAAACAAAAAAAGCCCCTAAAATGAAACCAGCAGCAAGGGTATATGCCATAAAGCGTTTGTTTAAGCTAAGCGTTTGATAACTTAGTTTGATTGCTGTTAATTGGAGAGGCTGACGATACTGGGGTTTTAAAGTTTCCGGTATGCCATAAGCTCCCCAAAACCATAAGATCATAGCTAGAACAGCAAGAATATAGAAAATAAGGGTCCATGAACCAAATCGAAGAATCAAGCTGCCGAATAAAGGTGCAATGATAGGAACGATCATCATCACTTGCATCAGAATTGAAAAGTTTTTGGCACTGCTTTGCGCGTCGCATACGTCAGAAATAATTGCTCTGGGAACAACCAAACCTGCTGATGCACCGATGGCCTGTAAGAAACGAGCCGCTAGCAACCATTCGATGGAGGGTGCAAGGGCTGCCAGTAATGATCCTAAAATAAAGATTGCGATTCCGATCAGCAAAGGTTTACGTCGTCCAAAACGATCCAATAGCGGACCATAAATCCCTTGACCAATGGCAAGGCCGATCAGAAATACCGACAGGGTGAGCTGAATATTACCGGGTGTGGTTGACAAGCTTTCTGCAAGTAAAGGGAATGCTGGTAAATAGATATCAATTGCCAGTGCATCCAGAGCCGTAAAAAGGGAGAGTAGGAGTAATAAAGACCAACTGATGTGGGTAATAGGAGGTGCGGTTTTCATATTCTTAAAAACTCTTGCAAAAAAAGCGTAAACTTAAAATCTACCTAACGGTAGGTAGATTAAAATAATAACATGGATTTTGTTTTTTATTTATTTGAGAGCTGCAGTTTTAAAGTAAAGTAGGAGAAATATGGCGATGTAATAGTGTGAATAGAACTAATATGTGCTTGAAAATTAAAAAAAGCCCTTGAGAGAATCAAAGGCTTTTTTAGGATATTTTACGATTTATGCAGCATTAGATTTGGCATCAGTTGAGCTGCTGATAAAATTATAATCAGCTACGTTTACTTTGCGTGTCTCTAGCCAGTATCTCCAGGTATAGGTTGGCCATAATGAAAAGTTTTTACCATCGGCAGCTTGGTACCAACTGCTACAGCCACCCGCTTGCCAGACGGTACCTTTCAGTTGCTCTTGTACACGTTCATTGAACTGATCCTGAACATCCTGCTTGATTTCGACAGCTTGGGTCTTGGTTTGATCGACGGTCTGAATCAGTTGCAGAATATAGTTCACTTGTGATTCGATCATGAAAATTACAGAGTTATGACCAAGAATGGTATTGGGTCCAAGTAACTGGAACAAATTCGGGAAATTTTTGGTGCTGATACCATAATAGCTTTCCGCACCATCTTTCCATGCCTGTTTCAGTTCAATGCCATTACGACCAATACAGTTGAAATGCTTTAAATAAATACGTGGATCGGTAATGAAGCCCGTACCATAAATCAGGCAATCAATTTGGCGTTCTTTGCCATCTTTAGTGATAATGCCGTTTGCTGTAATTTCCTGAATAGCATCCGTCACCAGTTCAACATTGTCACGGTTAAAGGTCGGGAAGTATTTGTAAGAAATCAAAATACGTTTACAGCCCATGACAAAATCTGGAGTCAGTTTTTTCGCCAGTTCTTTATCCTTGACCTGAAAACGGATAAAAGCTTCTGCCAGTTTTTGGCCATATTTCATGATTTGTGGCTGCACAATCGGTACAACACGAGATTCATTGGTCCAGTACAGGCGGGTTCTGTGAATCTGACGATAAATATTCGACGCTTTAAAGAGTGTTTTGCTGAGCTGTGAGTATTTACGTTCATCACGTGGAATGACCCAGGCGGCAGTACGTTGTAATACATAGAGCTGCTTAACTTCGGGCGCAATTTCTGGAATGTACTGAATGGCACTACCACCAGTGCCAATCGATGCAACGGATTTACCCGTTAAATCATAATCGTGATCCCATTGAGATGAATGGAAGACTTTGCCCTTAAAGTTTTCAATGCCTTTAACATGAGGAATTTGCGGCACATGCAGCGGGCCAGAAGCAAAGATCACAAATTGCGCTTCGAGGGTGGCCTGATCTTTAAAGTCTAGGGTCCAGACATTGCGGTTTTCATCAAACTCGGCTTTGGTCACTTCATGTCCGAATTTGCAATAGTCTTTTAATTGATATTGTGCTGTGATGTCCTGAATATAGGTAAAAATTTCATCTGCTTCTGCATAACGTTTTGACCAGTCGGTTTTTGGTGCAAAAGACAGGGAATACATATGTGACTGCACATCACATGCTGCACCCGGGTATTGGTTTTCACGCCATGTACCACCGACGTCATTGGTTTTTTCTAAAATTACAAAATCATTAATTTGACTTTGTAACAGGCGAATGGCCATCGCTAAACCACCAAAACCTGCACCAATAATTGCCACTTTTGTTTTTTGAATCGCATTTTTGGTTACATTACCCATAGCGTATATCCTGTACAGCTAAATTTTGTGCCAGTTTAACGGTTTTATCGAGATTAAATATGATTGTACCGACGTAAAACTTGACCATTTCGGCAATTCATTTGCTCAGGTTTTTATAGTAAAACATTAAAGTTTTGAGAACTGCATTAGGAACTATGAAGAGATCTATCCTCGGATTGATGTATTTGATTCAGGGCATGCGTCATGTCGGCATTGATGTGGATGCACGTTTAGCCAATATGGGTATACACGCCGATGCCTTAGATCCAGCTTCAATTATTCCTGATGAGATCGAATGGGATATCCTGCAACATATTAGTCAGGATATTTCACCTGAACAAGGTCTGTTCATCGGGCAGCATTATGCGCTGGCCGGTTATGGACCATTCCTGATGCTGTTGGTGACCAGTGAAACTCTCCATAAGGCATTGTTGAATGGTGTGCAATTTCAGCAATTAACCCATTTGTTTGGTTCTTTACATCTCGAAATTAAAGAAGATTTTATTTATCTGTTCTATCAGCCGGTTGATCTAAATACGCATTTAGGGCAATTGCGCGCGCAATGTGAAATTTCAGGGACCTATAAGTTCTTACAAGATATTTTTAAAATGATGGGGCTGGAGATCCCGAATATCCGGATCGAATTGCCATTTACCCGTCCGAAAGACTTAAATTTGCTTGCAGCGTATCAGGATTATTATGGGCAGGATGTCAAATTTGGATGTAGAGAGGCGGCTTTCATATTAGAAAATACCCAAATACTGAACATTAAAATCCCCTCTGCTGATGTATTGACCTATCGCATTTATGAAGAAAAATGCCTAGCGGATATTCAAAATCTAGAAAAAAGTGCCAGTCTGAAATTGACCGTAGTGGAGTATGTGAAGGATTATCTGGAAATGCAAAACGGCGTGATTCCGACGATGGCGGAAACGGCCTGTGCCTTGCATATTCCTGAGCGTACGTTAAGACATCAATTGCAGCAAATGCAGACCAGCTATAAGGAAATTCGTGAAAAGCTGATTCAACAGAAGGCGATAAAATTCATCGAAAACAGTTCATATTCGATTGAACAGGTGGCTGAAATGTTGGGTTATTCTGAACCGGCAGCGTTCAATCATGCCTTTAAAAGATGGTTTGGACTGAGTCCAAGACAATATAACCGCAATCATTAAATGATTAAAAATGGTACATTATGATGTTTAAACTCCATGATAATTAAGCCTAAAATCTAATGTCATTGAACAGAATGTTCGATATAATTTTCACCAATTAAAATTGCAATAACACCTTATGTCAAATTCTAAACCAGACTCACATAGCACTGCATTTATCCCAACGTCACCTGCTGAGCGTTATACTCAAGCACTTGAGTCAGGACAATTCATGCCAGATGAAGCACAAGCTCAGGCTGTGCGAGAGTTAGACCGAGTATGGAAAGAGTTACTCACCCGTTATAAGGCTTCCAAGAAGGCGTTTCGACGTTTCCGTCGTCAAACCTATCCGAAAGGCGTTTATATGTGGGGTGGTGTAGGTCGTGGCAAAACGTGGCTGATGGATCAGTTTTATGAATCTGTTCCATTCCGCCGTAAAATGCGTATGCACTTCCATCACTTTATGCAACATGTCCACAAAGAGTTGAATAAGCTTGCAGGTCAACGCAATCCTTTAGATTTGGTTGCAGATCAGATTTATAAAGATGCTGTTGTAATTTGCTTTGACGAATTTTTCGTATCGAACGTTACTGATGCAATGATCCTGAGCGATTTATTCCAGAAGCTATTTGAACGTGGCATTACACTGGTTGCAACTTCAAATATTGCACCAGATGGCTTGTATAAGAACGGGATTCATCGTGACCGTTTCTTGCCAACCATTGAGCTGGTCAAGAAAAACTGCGTAGTCTTAAACGTAGATGCCGGCGTGGATTATCGTTTACGCGTCTTGAAACAAGCGCAACTGTTCAAGTATCCATTAACCGATGATGCCCAAGCTTGGTTATCAGGTCGTTTTAAAGCATTGACCCAGACGCAGGCACAATCTAATTCTCCAATCATGATCAATAATCGTGTAGTAGAGACTTTAGGTCATACTGAAGATGTATTGTGGTGTGAATTCTCGGAACTATGTTTTAAACCGCGTAGTCCGGCCGACTTTATTGAAATTGCCAACATTTACAACACCGTATTGGTGAGTAATGTTCCGCATTTGACTGATTTCCTGTCTGAAGGGACACGCCGTTTTATTTATCTGGTCGATGAATTTTATGACCGTGGCGTAAAACTGATTCTTACCTCTGAAGATTCAATCATTGATCTGTATGAAGGTGAGAAACTGGCATTTGAAATTGAACGGACGCGTTCACGTTTACTGGAAATGCAATCGGATGATTATCTGCATTCGGAGCATCGGCAGATTCAGGTCGCACAGACCTCATAAATTAAAAAGGCATTCTTCGGAATGCCTTTTTTTATAAAGTTACGTGCATAACGCTTTATTCCTGATTGAATTTTGTTATAACTAGATGAGTTTGAAAAGGGAGTATGTTGCATAACTAAAAAGAAAAGTATCTGTATTTGATATTTTGATGAATATAAAAAATCTTGTTTGTCAATACGTCTAATAGGGAAAATGCTTACTATTTAGGAATGTGATATTACTATTCAGGCTAGTATAAATCAGTATACTAGAATTCTTGTTATAAAAAGTTAGCACCATCAGGAAAGACAATGACTGTACGTATTCAAAAAGGCAAGCTAGCGATTGCTAAAGAACTTTATGATTTCATCGAAAATGAAGCTTTACCAGGGACTGGTTTAGAGAGTGAAACTTACTGGAAAAACTTCGAGCAAGTCGTTGTCGACCTTAGCCCAAAGAACAAGGCATTATTGGCTAAGCGTGATGATCTTCAAGCGAAGATTGATGAATGGCATCGTAATAATAAATTTGAACTTAATGCTTATAAAGCATTCTTGACCGAAATCGGTTATCTGGTACCTGAAGTTGCAGACTTCAAAGTCAGCACTGAAAACGTAGATGAAGAAATTGCTTTACTTGCAGGCCCACAATTAGTTGTACCTGTACGTAATGCACGTTACTGCCTAAACGCAGCCAATGCGCGTTGGGGTTCGTTATATGATGCGCTTTACGGTACAGATGTCATCTCTGAAGAGGGCGGCGCAGAAAAAGGTAAGGGCTATAACCCGGTACGTGGTGACAAGGTTATCGCTTTTGCTAAGGACTTCTTAAACCAGACTTTCCCATTGGCACAAGGTTCACATGCAGATGCAACCCAATATGCGGTGGTCAACAACGCTTTGGCCGTGACTTTAAAAGATGGTTCAACCACTGCTTTGGCGCATCCATCTCAATTTGTTGGCTTTAATGGCGATGCTGCGGCTCCTGCAGAAATCGTTTTATTAAATAATGGCTTGCATGTAATCATTGAGATTGATGCGAATAGTCCAGTGGGTAAAACTGATGCTGCGGGTGTCAAAGACTTAACCCTTGAAGCTGCTGTAACCACGATTCAGGATTTGGAAGACTCGGTTGCTGCGGTCGATGCAGAAGAAAAAGTTGAAGGCTATCGTAACTGGTTAGGCTTGATGAAAGGTGACTTGCAAGAGTCAATCGAGAAAAATGGTAAAACCATTACCCGTGCCTTAAATAAAGACCGTACTGTTCAAAACCTGATTGGTGGTACAACCACTTTACATGGTCGTTCATTGATGTTGCTTCGTAATGTTGGACATTTAATGACAAACCCTGCGATCCTTGTAGATGGCGAAGAAGTGTTTGAAGGCATTATGGATGCACTAATCACGCCGTTACTTACCGTTGCGGATATTCGTGGTCAAAACGAGAATAAAAACTCTCGTAAAGGCTCAATGTATATTGTTAAGCCTAAAATGCATGGTCCAGAAGAAGTTGCGTTTGCCGTTGAATTGTTTGAACGTGCTGAACAAGCGATTGGTTTACCAGAAAAATCGCTCAAAATCGGGATCATGGACGAAGAGCGCCGTACCTCTGTCAACTTGAAGAACTGTATTGCTGCTGCAAAAGACCGTACTATCTTCATCAACACGGGCTTTATGGACCGTACGGGTGATGAAATCCATACCTCTATGGAAGCTGCACCAGTGGTTCGTAAAGAAGCAGTTAAAACACAAAAATGGATTGCTGCTTACGAAAACCGTAACGTTGCTATTGGTTTGGCATGTGGTTTACAAGGCAAAGCGCAAATTGGTAAAGGCATGTGGCCTAAACCAGACAGCATGAAAGACATGTTGGCAACCAAGACGGCGCATCCAAATGCAGGTGCATCGTGTGCATGGGTTCCATCTCCAACAGGTGCGGTACTACATGCTTTGCATTATCACCAGATCAATGTAAAAGCACGCCAAGACGAATTGGCTGCTGAAAACATGTTGTCTTTAGATGACTTGTTAACACCGCCGTTTGCAGCAGAAACCAACTGGACTGCAGAAGAGTTAAATAACGAACTTGAAAATAACTGTCAAGGTATCTTGGGTTATGTGGTTCGCTGGGTCGATTTAGGTGTTGGCTGTTCTAAAGTGCCCGACATCAATAACGTTGGCTTGATGGAAGACCGTGCAACATTACGTATTTCATCTCAACACGTTGCAAACTGGTTGCGTCACGGGATCGTAACGCGTGAACAGGTTGAAGAAGTGCTTAAGCGCATGGCTGTGATTGTAGACCAGCAAAATGCCAATGATGCACTTTATACGCCAATGGCACCTAACTTCGATGGTATTGCATTCCAGGCAGCGTCTGACCTGATCTTCAAAGGTGCAGAGCAGCCATCGGGTTATACAGAGCCATTACTACATGCAGCACGTTTAAAATTAAAAGGTTATACCGGTGATTAATTTCATCTGAATAAAGAAGCCTCTTCGGAGGCTTTTTTTATAGCTGCGATTCAAAAAAACGAGGTGTCTACTTGCTTTGTTTGGGTGAGGATCAAATATTGTTAAAAACAGGATTAAACAGATTAGCGCTGAAATATTTGTTATAATTAGCGCAGTTTGATCATTTAGCCGAATCATAGCGATGTCACAAATTCTAAAATTAGATGCTTTAAAACAGGCGCAGGTTTCAACTACGCCATATCCTTACTTTGTGGTGGAAAATTCAATTGTAGACAGCGAAGTGAAAGCTGTGATTCAGGATTTTCCAAAGATTGAACAAGGTGGAAGCTATAACATTGAAGATGTTGAAATTAAGCCTAATTTTGATCGTTTCTTAAAATCATTAGATACCAAAGAATTTCGCCAGATTTTAACTGAAAAATTTGATGTGGATGTAATGGAACATCCAATGATGATCACGTTACGTGGTTATTCACGTCAAAAAGATGGCCGGATTCACTCGGATTCAAAAACCAAACTGCTGACTATCCTGATTTATTTAAATGAATCTTGGGATGCGCCTACAGGCCGTCTACGTATCTTGAATGATGAAAAGAACATGGATGACTATGTGGCTGAGATTGATGCGGGTCCCGGTACATTAGTTGCCTTTAAAGTCACCGATAATGGCTGGCATGGCTATGTTCCTTATGAAGGTCAACGCCAATCAATCCAGATCAATTTTTTAACCAGCGATAAAGCCAATGCCAAGCATCGCTTTATTCATGGCTTAAGTGCAAAAATGAAAAAATTATTTGGATAAATTTTTCCATAAAAAGGGAGGTGAATAAACCTCCTTTTTTTAACTTTAAATTTTGCGAATTACACCCATATAACAGTCATGTGTGCCAATTTTAAACCCTTGACCATTGAACAAGCGCTGCAGTTGGGCTTGCCTCCGATTCCATTCGAATATGTGGAAGAGGTCTATCCGAGTTATAAAACCCCGTTGCTATTTAAATCGGACCATGGCTATGAATGGCGTGAGGTGTTATTTGGTTTGGTACCGAAATGGTCGGAAGATACCAATATCTCCAAGCATACCTATAACGCCCGACATGAAACATTGTTTCAAAAACCGAGTTTTCTGGAAGCTGCCTCCAAATGTAAATTCGGCGTCATTCCAGTCACCGAGTTTTATGAAAGTAAGTATATTGATAATAAGCCGCAACGTTGGGCAGTCCGTCGCAAAGATGGAAAAGCTTTCTTTATTGCAGCCTTATATGAGATCCGCAAACTGAATGATCAGGTGATCCGTTCGGCCACCATGCTGACCATGGACGCCATCGACCACCCGATGATGAAGGATTTCCATGAACCGGGTGATGTTAAACGATCGGTCGTGGTGATTCCGCATGAGCGCTTAGATGAATGGTTAAGCTTAAAACAACCTCATCAGCTGTATGAGTTTATGCAAGGTTTTCCGGTGGAAGAGTTTGAGTGCCTACATGTACCAAAGGCAAAAATAGAAAAAGTCACACCACAATTAAATATGTTTGATTTTTAATTTTTAAATTAAAAAGGCTTCACAATGGAAGCCTTTTTTTATCTTTTATCATTGTATTAACGTGCGAGATTTTTAAACATATGTCGCAGGATTTCCATGGTCTTCTCGATTTGTAAGGGTGTCAAACCGTCAAAAGACTGTTCCAAGATTATGGCGGTCAGATCATTGATTTTGGTAATCATTTCTTGACCTTTTTCAGTCAGATGAACACGGGTAATACGTCCATCTTCCTTGCACGAATAAGTATCAATATAGCCTTCATCTTTGAGGCGGTACACGATCTTGGTTGTGGTCGACATTTTTGAAATGACCATTTCGGAAAGTTCAGACACACTGGCATGAGGTTTGACGTGCAAGGCAATCAGAATACGGCGACGTGAATTGTCTAGACCATACTTTTTCAGTACATTATCGATGTTTTGGACATACTGAGCATTTACTTGAGAAATCCAGTAAAAAGGGAAGTCTTCCAGATTAAATGAATCGGCTGTAGGTAAAAAACGCGCATATTTTTTTGGCATTACTTATTTCCTATGCTTGCACAAGGAGCTAATCCAATTTAGCTCTAAGATTCCATGAAATGTCTACAATTTGCCTGTTAACAAAAATCCCTTTCCTGATTTTTTTAACATTCCATTTTTAACATCTTTGTCCGAAGATAATCTGTAAATTATCTTTGTTCTGAATAGAGAAGTCATCATAAAAGTCACATAAATCAGCTATTAAAGATGAACTATCCAGTCGTCTAACCCCTAACGGGATTCTACAGTTTTACAGCTGTGCTGGACTATAGAATATTTGTATTGTAGAAAAAAAATACGAATTTTGACGTGACATTTTTATAAAAATTTCTGTCTAAAATGTCATAAATATACAAAATCAATATATTTATAAAATAAATAAAGCTTAAATAAATAGCGAATACATAAGTTTGCTTTGAACAATTGGTTAAAATATGACTTGTGGAGTCTTTTTTAAAAGATGAATAAATACATTCTTTGTCACACTTTTCTCGTAAATTTATAAAAAGATGCTTAGGGCAATCAGGTTGTGTTGTATTTTTTAGAAACAGCATACAAAAAAACGCACCTCAACAGGATTACAGGTTGAGATGCGCAAAACAGAACAGGCAATGAACTTAAACCTTTTAAACGGTCCGGATTAAATCCGTAATTCACTTTCCAATATTGGCCAGATCTTTTGATGTGATTTCTTGAACATCAGCATGTGTCCAATCTGCTTATATCCAAGCTGTTGCGGATTCAGTTCAATTAATTTGGTCTGTGCATTCGGATACAAACGAAGTAAATCTTTGACATTGCTGTGCGTGGCAATTTCATCATCGGTTGCCCAGAACGAGGTGATAGGGCATTGAATTTGCTGATGATAATCTTCAAAAATAGTTTTTCCTATGGCATTCATGACATAACCGGGCTTACTACAAAACTCAGCCCATTGTTTTGCAACATTTTTAGGCAGGTTTTCACCCATCCCGATAAATTGGGTTGCGCCATAACCTTTAACAAAGCTCGAAACTGGGAAAATGACATTGAACATCAGCGGTGCGAGTACCTTGGTTTTACCTTTGAGGCCTTTGACATGGCCTGTTGAGCCCGCAATTGCTAATACTTTGGCAACCTTGTGATAATTTGATGCGATGCCAAGCAGTTGTCCTCCGGCACTATGGCCAACAATAATGACTTTTTCCGCTTGTGTACGATTCAACAATGCCTCAATTGCAGCAGGAATATCATACATTCCCCAGTCATTAATGCTTGCTGTTGAGTCTTTTAATGCACCATGTAAGGATTCCCCAATTCCACGGAAGTCAAAACTCAATACTGGATAACCTTGTTGATTCAACCATTGGGCAAATGCATGATAAAAATTTTTGGTGATACCAGTCGCTGGGCAGATTAGAATCGGGTAAGACTTATCGGAATTGAGTGCTGGATAGAATTGAGCAGCAAGTTGATAACCGTCCTTGCAACTGATCCAGAAAGATTCAATGCTATTCATGGAAACGTTACTCTGATGTATATATAGGATTACTTTACATAAGTTCCAAAAAGAAACCCGTTTAAAAAATGACTTAAAAGTCAAACTTTATGTTATATAACCGTATAAAACAAAGTATAGGAAAACTGGAAAGAACATGTATGTATTAAATACAGCAACGCAATTGGCTATTGTATTTAGTGGTATTTTTCTTTGGGTGGGGATGGTAACCGGAGTCTGGAAGTATTATCAGATCAGACAGTCTGAACTGGCCAGAGCACACTATTATGTGGATATCGCTCATCGGAGTAGTCTGCTATATGCATCGGCAAGCCTGATTTTAGCTGCACTTAGCTATTTCACGGTTTTATCTGATCAGCTTGTTTTATTCTGTGTTGTTGCAAACTTATTCTTTTTTGCGATGTCGATTTTGATTTATATCTTGCATGGTGTATTAAAGGACACCACCAATCAGTTTAAGCAACCGCATAAAATGGGGCGGTTGAATTTGCCAGCATGGTGCATGTCATTAATGATGTTAAGTTTAATTATTGTCGAGTTAGGCGCTACAACAGTATTGTTATGTGGAACAATAGTAAAGTTTTTAAATTAAAAAAAATGGATGATTACTCATCCATTCTCCCTAGAGAATTTTTTTGGCGTGCTACGCTTAACTGTCGAAACTTTCGATCGACGATCGCCCACATACAAAAGGCAACAGAGACAATCAATGCATATGCAAAATATTCAGGTTTTAAATTACCTTTAATTGTGCCTTGAAATAACAACGTAACCATTAAGGCGAGCGTTGTGGTTGCATATACTACTGTATCATTTGCCTTCAGAGCGTTAATGAAGACTTGCTTGTTGAAATGTATTGATAACATCTCCATCCCTCCTTGTTGTGACGACAAAACCATGCGTTTTTGTCTGAATTGTTTTTTAAGTTGTACTGGTATTTTCTGAGCATTTCAAGAGCAAAAAGGGGAATTTTGAAAATAAATTTTTGAATGTATTGATTTATAAAGGTTTAAAGTATTTTTTATATTAATTTATAGTATTTTTTAGTTAAATATTGGTCGATATTTTTACAATATGAAATATTTATAAGGGATATATAAAGTGAGTGATATCACTTTATCGTAAAATATCTACTATCACCACATCAATGTAAATAAGTAATTTTTATGCTTGCCTGATCAAAAAAGAAAGATTTGTCGTAAACAAAAAATGAACATTGGATAAAAGAACATTTTTTGTATAGCTAAAATCATGTTTGGGTAAAACATTATTTTAACGACAAATCATTTTACTTTTTCTGAGCCATCGCTCGGTCAATCACAATCGCAATTACCAGAACAGCCAAGGATGGGAGTAACCATGCAAGGTTTTGTTCATTTAAAGGTAAGTGCTGAATAAATGCTGGAAGTTGTGCGGTAAAGCCGGCAGCTTTAATTGCTTCAACAATACCGAATAGGAACGCAATAGCGGTAACTGATCCAACCACAATAGAAGGATTATTCCAACGTTTCCAGAAAAAGCTGAGCATGATCACAACAATAGCTGGCGGGTAGATGGCACTGAGTACAGGTACAGAGAAAGCAATCAGCTTGGTTAAACCCAGATTGGAAATTAATAACGAGAAGCCAGTCAGAATGAAAACAAGCAATTTATAAGATAAACCGGTTAATTCATTAAAGTATTCTGCACAAGCACAAGTCAGACCAATCGCAGTGACCATACAGGCAAGGAAAATCAGACAGGTGAGGAAGTAAGAACCGTAATCACCAAACGCATGCTGTACATAAGCATGAAGGATGATGGCACCATTGGCTGCGTCAGGCGCAACTTCGTGACTGCCTAAACCCAGTTTAAATAAGCTGATATAGACCAGGGTCAGTCCTACACCGGCAATCAAACTTGCGATAATGGCATATTTGGTAATGAGCTTAGTATCTGTGACACCACGAGATTGAATTGCCTGAATAATCACAATACCGAATACCAAAGCACCCAAGGTATCCATGGTGAGATAACCACTGACGAAACCTTCAGATACTGGGCTGCTGACATAGTTATTCACTGCAGGTGAAATCAGACCGGTTGGAATAGCAAAAGCGGCAATCCCTAAAATGGCCAGGGCAATGATTTTTAAAGGTGCCAGCACATGGCCTACAGTATCAAGCAGTTTGTTGGGATACAGCGAAACTGCAGTCACAAAAGCAAAATAAACAATACTATAGATAAAAAGGCTGCTACCTGAAGTACCAAAATAAGGTGCAAAGCCAATTTCATAAGAAACGGTAGCTGTGCGAGGTGTCGCGAATAGCGGTCCTACAGTCAGGTAGCAAGCAATGGTAAGCAGTAAGCTAAAGAAACGGCCAAGCGGCGAACTGATGATTTCGATCGAGCCTTTCATGCGAGATAAAGCCATGATTGTAATCACAGGTAAACCAACTGCAGTAATTAAGAAACCGAAAGCGGCCAGCCAGACATGTTCACCAGCCTGCTGCGCAACGATAGGAGGAAAGATAATATTGCCTGCGCCAATAAATAACGCAAAGGTCATAAACCCTAAAGCAATAATATCTCCTGTACGAAGTTGATTCATAAAGAGGGAGGCATAAAATAAAAGTGCAAATTTTAGAATAAAAAAGCGTTCTTTTGAAACTAATTTATGTGAAAATTGTCTGTTTTTTGACTAAAAAGAAATTATGAAAATCATATAATTAGCTATGGTAAAGCTAATGCATTGAAAAGGTTTTTAAAACTCAGAAAATAAAAAATGCTGATGTCTTTTCTCAATCAGCACAATCGAAATTAAATGTAAAATAAAAGTACACTTTTAGTCTTAAAAAGATTGAAGATTTCTATGCAAGCGCGTACAACTATTGAAATACTTTATGCAGCCCTCATATCTTTTGCTTGCATGTGAAATTAATCTGATAGATGAATAAGGAAAATCTCGAATGAGAGCTTCTACTGTGACCATTAAAACCGAACAAGATCTTGAGAAATTAAGAATCTCAGGTCGTTTGGCGGCACAAGTGTTAGAAATGATCGGTGCATATATTAAACCGGGTGTTTCAACTGAATATTTAGATGATATCTGCAATGATTATATTGTGAATACCTTGCAGGTGATTCCGGCCAATGTTGGTTATCATGGTTTTACCAAGACGACCTGTATTTCTGTGAATGAAGAAGTATGTCATGCGATTCCTTCTGTGAAAAAGATTTTGCAGGACGGTGACATCTTGAATATCGACGTTGCCGTGATTAAAGATGGCTATTTCGGTGATACCAGCCGCATGTATTTTGTCGGCCAACCAAGCCCGGAGGCCAAGAAACTGGTCGAAACCACTTATGCAGCCATGTTGGCAGGTATCCATACCGTCAAACCGGGTGCAACATTGGGTGATATTGGGCATGCAATCCAGACCGTTGCCCAGAATGCCGGCTACAGTATTGTTCGAGAATATTGCGGGCATGGTATTGGCCGTATCTATCATGAACAGCCCAATATTTTACATTATGGACAAAAGGGTCAGGGTATGATCCTGAAAAAAGGCATGGTCTTTACTATTGAGCCGATGGTCAATGCGGGTAAGCCCCATGTCAAAGAGCTAAATGATGGCTGGACGGTAGTGACCAAAGACAAATCACTGTCAGCGCAATGGGAACATATGGTTGCGGTAACGGATGATGGTTTTGAATTACTTACCCCGTGGCCGGAAGGTACAGGGCATTATCCAGCCGTTTAATTATTATTGTGATGTCGAAAAGGCTCGGAAATCAACCGGGCCTTTTCTTTGTTGAGCATTGGGTAAGCTGCTCAACCAGATAGTCAATAAAGACGCGTACAGCGGGTAACAAGCCACGGCGGGATGGATAGACGGCATGGAAAATACCATGTGGAGCGGTCCACTCAGGTAATACGGTTACCAGCTGTCCTGTTTTAACAAAGTCTTGTGCAATGCTGTCAGGTAATAAAGCAATTCCACAATTTTGTGTTGCTAGCTCGGCCAGCATCAAAAGATTTGATCCCATAATGACCGGGTTGACCTTAATCTTTTTCTGCTGCTGATCTGGACCTGTTAACAGAAATTGCTGATCAAGATGATCTTCAGCCATGCTGATAATTCGATGTTCAGGGAGCTGTTCTGGTGTAGTGAGATTGCCAAATTCATTTAAATAGGCCTGGCTGGCAAAAAGCCGTTGTTCAATCGCTTCAAACTGTCTGAGCACCAGATTTGGATCATCATCCAGTTTAGAGCGCACCCGTAAGGCCAGATCAATACCTTCATTAATTACGTCTACACGGCGATTGCTCACCATCATCTGAACACGTACTTCAGGATATTTTTTCAAGAAAGCTGGCAGGATTTTTGCCATCTGGTTCTGGGCGATGTCGACCGGCACACTGACTTTGATCACACCACGCGGCTGGCTACTTAAATGATTGACCACATCATGCGCTGCTTGCGCCGCATTCATCATGACTTGTGCATGGCGGTATACATCCATGCCGATATCGGTCACGGCGAAATGACGCGAACTACGCTGAATCAGACGTACGCCAAGTTGCTCTTCGAGGTTGTATACCCGACGACTGAGTTTAGATTTAGGAATATCGGTTGCACGTTCTGCTGCACTAAAACCGCCGTGTTCAACCACCAGCGCAAAGCAATAAAAATCATCTAAATCCGTTAGCATTACGCTATAAACTCCAGCTTATTGTGTTCAGGTTAAAACAGTATAAATGTAATTATTAAACATTTTGGTATAATAAGATATCTCGAACCTGTTGATATTGTTTCAATCGTTTAAAATCTTTCATTGTCGGAGACTGAATCCGTGATAAGTCCATATTGTCGGTGAGATCGGCCAGTTTCACAATACGTGCAATCGGATTCTGTACCGTGCGCTGCGCAGCCTGTATACGGGATTCGCCTTGCTGTTTTGTCAGGGCAACAATTGCGTCGATCAAATGCGTTGGAAAACCAAGCGCATATAGCTCATCCGTCGTGGTGGCGGTATCCTCTAGAATATCATGCAAAACCGCAACGATTTTGTGCTCTATATCCGGCACGTTGAGCATCACTCTCAAAGGATGCAGAATGTAGGGGGCATCGGCTTTGTCCACTTGGCCTGCATGCCGTTCTGCTGCAAGTGAAATCGCCCGTTCAAGTGTTGCCATGATTGAAATCCTCTCATTCAAAGTATAGACGATAGATTCAGGCATCATATTCTTTTAAACTGGATCAAATTTTTGATGCTTTATTATTATGTCCTATCAACTTATTCATATTGCCGATGCAACTCAAAATATTACGTGCCCGTTTTGTCAGCATGCTGTTTTAGACTGGGAACAGGAACAGTATATCCAACCTTGTGAACATACCTTATTTATGGCCATGGACTTAGGCTTTGAATTTATCGCCGATCGTTTTGACGAGGTTTTGTCACAATCGGTTGATGAAATTCATGAAGATCCGAATATGAATATTTTCGCCACGGTGAGTCAGGCAAATTATCCTGAAATGCAAATTTTTAAAGCCGATCTAGGCTTAGAAGGCTTATTTCGCTACGTAGGCTTTAGTCAAAACTAAACAGCTTCCAATAAAAAAGCCAATCATGTGATTGGCTTTTTGCTTTACAGCTTATGCTTCAGGCGCTGGGCTGTACTGTTCAACCAATGGCTTTAACTCACCATTTTGGAACATTTCAAGCATAATATCGCTACCGCCAATCAATTCGCCATTGACCCAAAGTTGTGGGAAAGTAGGCCAGTTTGCAATTTGCGGCAAAGTTGCACGAATATCTTGATTTTCCAAGATATTTACGTAGGCAAATGGACGACCAATTTGGCTAAGTGCTTCTACTGCACGAGCAGAAAAACCACATTGCGGGAATTGTGGAGTGCCTTTCATGTAAAGTAAAACAGGGTGTTTCGCAATTTGATCACGAATTAACGCTACTGTATCACGCGCTTGTTCCGTCATAGATAGGATCCTCTACTAATCTTTCTGCATTATACCTAAAAAAAAGCGTGGCGGAGGATTGCAAAAGATTTTTCTTGTATAAAAGTGACTTTAAGCTTTCAATCTATGCAAGTTTTTGCTTATATAACTTTTTCCACTACAACTACTGATAGATTGAGTTTGTTATGACTAATATCACTCTTGCTCCCGTGCAACCTGATCAACCCACACATCTTATGGCGACCTATGGTCGTCAGGCGATCAGCTTTGTACGAGGGCGAGGGGCGCATTTATATACCGCAGATGGAACCGAGTATTTAGATGCATTAACCGGGATTGCGGTATGTGGATTAGGGCATGCCCATCCGGTAATTGCTGAAGCGATCGCTGAACAGGCTGCAACTCTGGTTCATACTAGTAATTTATTTGAAATTCCTTGGCAAACTGCTGCTGCCCAGAAACTGGCTGAAGTGTCAGGAATGCAGGAAATCTTCTTCTCCAATAGCGGGGCGGAATCCAATGAAGGTGCGATTAAAATTGCGCGTAAGTTCGGATCGCAACAAGGGATTGCCAATCCTAAAATTTTAGTGGCAGAACAATCTTTCCATGGCCGTACACTTGCAACCTTATCTGCAACAGGTAACAAGAAAGTACAGGAAGGTTTTGCTCCCTTGGTAGAGGGCTTTGTTCGTGTGCCATTTGGCGATGTTGAAGCAATTCAGGAAGCAGCCATTACTCATCCAGATATCGTGGCGATCCTGATTGAACCCATTCAAGGCGAAGGTGGGGTAAATACTGCACCTCAGGGCTTTAGCTACCTGGAAGAGGTACGTGCTTTATGTAATCAGCACAACTGGTTGATGATGCTAGATGAGATCCAGACAGGGAATGGCCGTACCGGTAAATATTTTGCTTATCAGCATACCAATATCATTCCTGATGTCATGACCACGGCAAAAGGTTTGGGGAATGGCTTTCCTGTAGGTGCGGTGATGACCCAAGGTAAAGCGGTAGGCTTGCTGGGTGCAGGCAGTCATGGTTCAACCTATGGCGGTACGGTATTGGGTTCACGTGTGGTATATACCGTGCTGGATACGCTGGAAAAAGAGAATGCTGTTGAAAATGCGGCAACCGTAGGGGCGTATATTGTTGATCAGTTAAGCGCGCAATTGGCGGATCATCATGTTCAGGTGCGTGGTTTCGGCATGATGATCGGGATCCAATTGCCAAAAGACTGTGCCGAGCTGGTTGCTATTGCACGTGATCAATATCAGTTGATTATTAATGTGACTGCGGGTTCTGTGGTGCGTTTACTCCCACCTTTGAATATGACTCAAGCACAAGCAGATGAATTGCTTAAACGTCTGGTCCCTGCCATCCAGAATTTTCTCAAAGCTTAAATAGCTAATATTCATAAAAAAGGGCAATTCATTTGCCCTTTTTTATGTTTGATTAAAATCAACCAGAAATATATTGTTGTAACTGTTCAATCAGAATACGTTGATCGTCCATCGCTGCTTTTACCAGATCTCCAATCGAGATAAAGCCCACCAGCTTTTCCTGATCCAGTACTGGCAGATGACGTAAGTGTCGATCGGTCATGAGTTGTAAACATTCTTCTACGGTATGATTCAGGCTGACCGAGATCACTTTTGAGGTCATAATATCTGCAACAGGCGTATTATTGGAAGAACGTTCCATCAGGGCAATTTTGCGGGTGTAGTCACGTTCGGAAAAAATGCCAACGACTTTTTCATCTTCAGCAACAACCAAGGCACCAACACCTTTCTCGGCCATGATCTTAATTGCTTCAAGTACAGTCGCATTGGGTGAAATCGTAAAAATGGATTGTACTGCTTTATTCTTGATGACTTGAGCAACGATTGTCATTGTTTATCCACCTGTGTTGTATTGTCGTTTTCATTTAACTTAACGGTATTTTTTTTAATTGCAAAGCGCTAATTTCATTCCAATGATAACTTTTGCGCATAAATGTTCAAAAAGTCATCATTGGGCTGCAGGTATGTTTTAAGCAGGTATGACCGCTTCGCGTGGCATAAAAAAGAAATGCTGCATTTGCTGGGTTGAAAGCTTAAATTTACGGTGTGATGAGTTGAATAATGCAGGTTCAACCTGTAAACGGGTTAAGGTGGGAAGCAAGGACTCATGAAAGTCCTTGGGGGTAATTTTCCGTGGCGTGTAGTGTTTCCAGTTGGCCTTGGCATAACGATGGGCTTGAACCCCATTGAGCCAGAAAGGGAAGACATGACCGTCCTGATCTGATTTGATTGCCCAACCTTGATGGTAAAGGCCCCAAAGTGCACCACAGTACATCATTGTTTTTAGAATTGAAATTTTAATCATCAACTCTCGTGAAACCGGCTGAAAATGGTTAAAGCGATACATGTTATTGAACTAATATTCTTAAACTTATGGCTCATTATAAGAAATCTAGATGTCATTTATGTTTAACAATTGACTAAAATCGTAAGCAAATATTGTAGTTGCTTAGATAATTGATTGGTAAGTTCTTTGAATTTGTAAGCTAAGGCGTTGGATAAAATAGAATTATTGTGTTTTTATTGAACAGAAAATTTGATCTGGGTAGCTCAATGTTTTAATACAGTACAAATGGATAAGTGGAGATCATTTTACATATTATAATTTAACAGGCATTAAAAAAACGCCACCTGAGCAAATCAAAGCGATAAAAGCTTTGATATAGCGCAAGGACGTTTCTTTAAGCTTGGAGGGTTGCCATCTTCTGCCAATACTGGGCTTTTAAGGAATCTCGTTCTACTCGGAAGCCTTGATAATACAATTCTGCTAAAAATAGTGCCGCTTTGCCGTGGCCTGCTTTAGCAACTTCCTCAAGCTCTTTTACTGCATCTTGGAAGTTTTTTTGCGATTGAATTGTATTGACCGCATTTGCATATAGATGCTCTAGTTCATGGTGTGTAACATGTTGAATCATATAATAACTCCTTATTTTAATTATGATTACCGCAAATTCTATCCAAAGTTATACTACTTCGAATTTAAGCTACTTTAACTTAGAATTATTAAAGTAATATGACAAATTGATGGAATTGTCAAATATATTCAGCAATTCTGCGTAAATAAAAGCTTACACGATTAAACATTTACCACAAATAATTTTAAGTAGAATCAAAGTGAGAATAAGAGAAAAGGAGAATAACATGTCAAATGTCATCGATGGTGTGAATGTTGATGTTCCACCATTAGAAAGCCAGATCATTGCGCTAGCGCATCATCACCGTAAATTACTGGATGAAGCGATCTTTCATCAGGAAATTCATTTAGGTGACTACTGTCTGGCACAACGCAAACGTGTGTATGACTTTGCCAGCCATTTAAGTCCTGAGCAGAAAGACCGTTTTTATAAAATTTATGATGGAGAGCTGAGGAATATTGCAGACGATGATGATTTACATCCCGCTGATGCAGAAAGTGGAGTCGGTATGTTTGCGATTTTCATTGTTTTGGTAATAATCGCATTTATCCTGTACTTTGCTTTTGTACGTTCGCTGGTCAGTTAATCACGGCTAAAGTTATTTGCACGTTCAATAGGTTGTGGAATTGTGACTTATTGAACGTGGTACTTGTCCTAAGCGAATCAGAGACATACACTACCTCTAATTCGAGGTAGGTTATGTTGTCTATACTTTCTAAACATAAATTGATGCAATCCAGAGTAGGATTCAAACTCGACCAATTTTATAATATTTTGGTCGCTATTATTATTTTGTCCATTTTTATACTTGCGTATAACGCATTATTACGTCCAGTCAGTTCATTGCAATATCAGCAAGTGGTGCAGTTTGCTCATCAGGCCAGCCATCCGCGGACCCAGCATATGGCTATTGAGGTGTTAGAGCAGACTCCCATTCGCCGTATTAATTATTTAAAACTATTAAATGCTTACCAATTTGAATCGAACCGGATTAAACAATATCCAGCGATGGCAAAAGAAGATGAGTGAGTTTTAATCGACTCATTTCCATTATAAATGAATGCATTGCCTTATTCGGGAAAAGGATAGCAATTTATGCTAGACTGGCCCCATTTTAAAAGCTGCTTTACTTTCAAGGAATCGACATGCAACAGCAATCGAATATGCAAAATAAATTCTTGATAAATGCTGATATCGGCGATGATGATGTCACCTTACCAAGTTTACCTGCTGTCGATGTTCCCATTATAGAGCCTGCAGTACAAAAGCCAGTAGAGCCAGCTGTTACTGCTTCGGTAGAACCTGTTGCGCCAGTGGTTGAAGAAGAAGCTAAATCAACAGGTTTCTTTGGTCGCATGAAAGATGGATTGACCAAAACCCGCCGTAGTTTTACGGATGGTATG
Source organism: Acinetobacter sp. WC-323 (assembly GCF_000314615.1). Lineage (NCBI taxonomy): Bacteria > Pseudomonadati > Pseudomonadota > Gammaproteobacteria > Moraxellales > Moraxellaceae > Acinetobacter > Acinetobacter sp. WC-323. The sequence goes on along the minus strand of NZ_AMZS01000046.1, from coordinate 161,865 downwards.
GTCAACATTCTGATTGGCGGTAAAGAAATTGATGATGAGCTCTTGGAAGAAGTTGAAGAGCAGCTTTTAGTGGCAGATATTGGTGTGGATGCGACTAAAACCATTATTGCGAATCTGACTGAACGTACTGCGCGTGGAGATTTAATCTATTCACATGCTTTATATAAGGCGTTGCAAGAAGAATTGGTTGCTTTATTGGCGCCACGTGTTAAACCGCTACATATTGATCCGAATAAATCACCGTATGTGATTTTGATGGTGGGTGTAAATGGCGTAGGCAAAACCACAACCATCGGTAAACTGGCCAAGCGTTTACAGGGTGAAGGCAAGAAAGTCATGTTGGCAGCGGGTGATACCTTCCGTGCAGCCGCAACAGAACAATTGCAAATCTGGGGTGAGCGTAATGACATTCCAGTCGTTGCACAGGGCCATGGGGCTGACAGTGCGTCGGTGATCTTTGATGCATTTGAAAGTGCACGCGCCAAAGGCATTGATGTCTTGATTGCAGATACCGCTGGGCGTCTGCAAAACAAAGCCAACCTGATGGAAGAGTTGAAAAAAGTAAAACGTGTCATGCAAAAGATCGATGCAACCGCACCGCATGAAATCATGCTGATTGTAGATGCGGGCACTGGTCAAAATGCGATTAATCAAGTACAGCTGTTTGACGAGGCTGTTGGTCTCACCGGTATCACCATTACCAAACTGGATGGCACAGCAAAAGGTGGCGTCTTGTTCAATATTGCAAGCCGTACTCATGTGCCGATTCGCTATATTGGTGTAGGTGAGAAGATTGACGATTTACGTCCATTCTCAGCAAAATCATTCGTTGCTGCTTTATTTGAAACAGATAAATAAATCGTTTTTTATATGTAATAGAAGCCGAGTTTTCGGCTTTTATTTTGTTTAAAAATAAGCGGTTAAAAAACGCACTAATAATTTAAAAAAGAGCCTTTACCATGAATTTTTTATTAAAACCTTTAGCCTTTATTATGTTAACCAGTCTCTTAGGTACAAGTCCGGTGTTGGCCTTAGGGGTGACTGATGCCATAAACACACTCACCCAAAATGCTGAACAAGGCGATAGTGAAGCACAATATTCTTTAGCGACGATGTATGCAGATGGCGACGGAGTTGAACAAGATAATGCTAAAGCAGTACATTGGTATCTTATGGCCGCAGATCAAGGAAATGTAAACGCTCAGAATAATTTAGCCTGGATGTATGAAAATGGCAAAGGGATCGCACAGAATCATAAAAAGGCTTTTGAGTGGTATCAACGTGCAGCCCATCAAGGAGATAGCAATGCGCAATATAATCTGGGGGTGATGTATGCGCATGGGCGAGGTGTGCAGAAAAATAATAATAAAGCGCATCAATGGTATTTTAAGGCAGCCGAACAGGGAGATCTGGATGCACAGCATTATTTAAGGATGTCTTATTTACTCAAGCAACTCGATCAAGCAGGACAGAAGAAATACAAAATGATTTCAAAAGACTGGGTGATTCCTGTGGTTGAGGCAGAAGAAGCGAGCGCAGAAGCGGATTAATGCAACAGGATTTTAATTGTTTCAAAAATAAAACGATCTGTCATATTTTTTAGACTATTCCTAAAAAATATGTCGTTATACACTACATTCAATCCAAGATAACGCCCCAGGGCACAAGGTAGGAATAACAACATGAGCAACTTCTTAAATAGTATTAAATCACGTCGTACAATTTATGCAATTGGTAAAAACCTGACCGTAGACCAAGCCACAATTGAAGAAACGATCCGTGAAGCTGTAAAACAAAGCCCGTCATCATTTAACTCACAAACTTCTCGTGTTGTGACTTTATATGGTGAATCTCATACTAAGTTCTGGGAAATCGTACGCGAAACATTACGTAAAATGGTTCCAGCAGAAGCTTTCGCTAATACAAGTGCGAAAATTGATAGCTTTGCAGCAGGCTTTGGTACAGCATTATTCTATGAAGACCAAGATGTTGTGAAAGGTTTACAAGAACAATTTGCGTTATATGCAGATAACTTCCCGGTATGGTCAGAACATTCAAGTGCGATTGCACAGTTTGCCACTTGGACTGCTTTATCTGAAATTGGTGTTGGTGCGTCATTACAACATTACAATCCAATTATTGATGCTGAAGTTGCAGAAACATTTGATATTCCTGCGAACTGGAAATTACGCGCTCAGTTGGTATTCGGTTCTATCGAAGCTGCTGCGGGTGAAAAAACATATATGGATGATGCAGCACGTTTCAAAACTTTTAACTAAGTAAAGACTGCGCAGTAAAAAGAGCACTCAAGGTGCTCTTTTTTTATTTGCATAAAATATGCAGATTGCATTTAACCTGTATATCCTAATGGATAGCCTAGACATCATTTCTACGTGAAGTATAAGAGGTCTAACAGTTAAAATGAAGTACAGGTTATTACATGCTGAATGTATGACTAAATGAAGCCTGTCTTGAATAAACACAAGCAACTTACAGGGAAATGCTTTTGGTTGTGCCCAATTGTTCCGATTCACCTGTGACCGAAGCTTTAGCCAGTTTAAAAAGGGTCGCTATCTTACCTGAACCTTTCCAGTATTGGGCTCCATTACAGTTCACACGAAGCAGTTGAATGTCAGGATCGGTTTTACCCTGCTCAAAGAATGCCTCATAAGCCGAAGACCATATTTCATCCAGCTTTGCAGGGTCATTTACACACTCAGCCACACCATTAATCGAGACGTAGTCATTATTTGATATATTGCTATAGCCTAAATTGACTTGATTGTTTTGAGGAATACTTTTTACAAGCTCAGAACTTTTAGAGCCTAAAAACCAGACCACTCCATCAAAATCAGTATCCTGTGTGGTCATTGGTGCTGAATGCAAATGACCTTTTTCAGTAATAAACGTGATCATGGCAAATTTAATGCCTTTAAGTAGCTGATTTAATTCTTGATATTCACTATTCAGGTTGTTCATGACGAAATTCTCCTAAAGTTTGTTTTTTCAATATCCCTGAAAATAAAAGGGTTAAGGGTTTCGGTTTGTGCGCTATTTGTTTTATCCAGCTAGAAATGCTGTTTTCCTGTTAATGAAATTATTAAAAAATATTTAAATCGAATGATCTCAATATCTTTTAGAAAAATGGCTTAAAAAGTGTCAAAAGATAATTAAGCCCAGGAGAGTTGAGCTTGGGCACAAACATCAACGCGTGAATTAATTCCCTTGAAAAGTATGAGATTGGGAAGCTGGAATTGCTGAGTCCTGGTCATTTTTATAACTGGTTATGATTTGTGGGTTTAATTATAAGTTTTTGTTTTATAATGCTAAATTTGAAATAATTATGTGAAAAGTGTAAAATATACACTTGTCTTTATTTGTTTTTTTAATGGGTGGCTTTTTTGAAAAAAATACTAATTCTTTCTATAAGTACGGTTGCTTCTGGTTCGGTGTTTAGTGCTGATGATTTATTGGCTAAGCCTCAGTCTATATTGGTGTTGCAGAAGGAGGACACCCAATTGGAGCTCAAAAACGATCAGCAGGTCGATTTTTTTGAGTCATTGAAACAGCAAGAACAGGATCAGATCAATCAGCGCACTCAAGATTTAGAGAATTTACACGAAATTCAAGCAAATACCGCTAACATGAGTCCGCATGATAGAGCCCAGTATTATCTGGAGCATAGACATTATGGGGCTTTAGATGCGCATGGAAATGGTCAACAACTCAGTTCATTAGCAAAAGCCCGTAATAGAGGAGTAATTTCAAATCGGGACTATCAACAGAAAATTGTAAAATACAATCCTTCGCCTATAGCGCATCGAAGTGACCAGCTTAAATTAACGATTCCTATCGGAGATTAAAAAGTTCCCCGTGTCTTAAAGATGGGGTAGGCAGTTTATTGTACTATCCACATCTTTGCTCTCTAAGAAGCGACCTCTCATGTCGTCGAGTATCGCTATTTTTATAGGCGGATTAATGTACTCTTGATAAATAAGCTGATGAAAAGATCAATTCTCATGCGTGGCTGATCTCGTTGAGAATCAATTTTGTATAGGTGAAATTATTTTATAAAAGCAGTGCAGGTGAGCTTGAAGGTTGAACAATTATTTTTTACTATTTGGTAAAAAAATAGGTTAAAAATCTAACTTTTTGTGTTACTTTAATTTACTTTTCAAGGGGTTGAAAAGTATGAATATTATCAAATTTTTAAAAAGCTTTAATACAACAGGATTTTATCTAACACTGGCAAGTATTGTGTTGCTGATGTTGATTGTATATTTTTATTTTATTAACCCCAATTAACTATCAAAGTCTGTCTTTAGCCACCTGTGGGTGGTTTTTTATGCTGGATTTTTTTTGATTTAGATATAATTACACAGTTTTATTTACCTATTAGTAACAATTGAAACACTCTAATTACAAACTTATTGTAAAGTGTTACATCCAATCTGATATAAAAATTTTAATAAAAAGAGGTTGATAATTATGAATATTTTTAAGTTTTTAAAAAGCTTTAATACGGTAGATTTCTATTTGGTGGTTGCAAGCATTATGCTCGCAGTACTGATATGTTTATTTTATGTTGTAAGCCCGAACTGAGATTTAATCTGGCAAAAGTGATGTCTGGCGTTTTTAGACGCCCACATTGCAAGGTTGATCCTGTTGCTGAGATATGATGATTTAAAAGGCTTGAAATGTTTTTTCGATCACATTCATAACAATAGAACAAAGCTTATTGGAATAAACCTTTAATCGCGGTGATACTTGTTTGAACTTTAGCAAAATCAAAGGCTAGGTCACTTATGTGAAAAATTGCAGAAAGATTTTGTAGGCATTTTTAAATCATGTAATATTTCTCTTTATAAATAATAGCTTAAATCAATTTATTGGCTTATGTTGATTTTGTGCTGTAGATATCTGAAAAAAAGCTAAATTGTTGCAATAGACAGTTTTAATTTTTGTCATAAAATCGTCATAATCGCATTGCATAGTGCATACGGTTTCATAAATTGTTTATAACGAGAAGAGTCTAATGTCTTTAAGAGTTGGTGTTGCTGCTTTAGGGTTATTATCAAGTAGTTTAGTTTTTTCAGCAGTCACAATCACTGCACCTGAAGAAATCGTGATTCTTGCTGTAAATGGTCAGGAAGTAAACAATGTATTAATTCCTTCAAAGAAAAATAATTATCAGGTCGATCCTGGTAATTTGCTGGTCAATGTGCGTTATCGTGAATATTTCGAGCATTTGAATGGTGAACATGACATCGTTAAATCCGGTGTGGTTACGCTTCAGGCACCTAACCTGCAGGATAATCAGTCTTATAGTCTGGCACTTGTAAATGCACCAAAAGACTTTGATGCTGCCAAAAAATATGCTGATCAACCCACAGTTGCTTTATATGATCAAAATAAAAAACTTGTAGTACAACAAACCGGTGCGAACAATGAAGCGCAACCTTGGTTTACAGGAAATAATTTCCTAAGCCGTACCCTGGATTTAACGCAAAAGAATAAAAACAATGCTGTAAACCAGCCAGCACCTGTTTATTCAGGAGCTACTTCACAAGCAGCGGTTGTTGCCTCTGCGCCGGTTGCAGTCACAACGACAGTCCCAACGGGAACAGCAAAGACGACCGATCAGCAAATGGCAGATTTATGGCAAAAAGCATCTAAGGCTGAACGTCAAAAATTCATGGCATGGTTAGCTGGTCAAAGCAACTAAATTTCATATCCATAAAAGGCCGATGATCTCATCGGCTTTTTTATGTCTCTAAAAAATAATTAGAGTGTTTCTTTCTTAATATCTAGCAGTACGTTAAACCTGATTTTCTGTCAGAACTGCATGCTCTGGTTTTTGAGTAGACCAGATCGAACCATTTGGTGCACTTTGTGCTCGATCTCTGGCTTGTTGGTAAAAGCGTAAAAACAGTAAAGAGAAGCATATCGCAACAATATCTATCCAGATTAAATATCCTGTTGAATACCATAACCCTTGAATAGGAAATAGGTAAGCGAGAATAGAGGTGGATGGAATCAGCAATAAAATTACCGCAATGGCAAAGAAGAGTTGAGCTAATGCTTTGGCTGCGCCAATAAGAAAACTGTATAAAATACAAGCAGTAAATACAAAATAGTAGCTATACATAAATACATGGTTATGACTTTGTAATTGCATTGGGATGACGTAAGCCCAACGTCCAGCCAGCATGCTCACACATATTGCCAGTATACAACCTAGACACGCACCGATCGTAAGATTAGCTATAAACATCACATCCTTACGTTGTTGTGGAGCGGGCAGTTTAGGATTTTTCTGTTTCCTTAAGCGGGTTTCAATCCACAGGATATTGCCAGAATAAAATAAATAAGCCCCACCTAAACCAAAGATTAAATAAATCCAGCGAATGGGTTCGCCACCATAATTACCAAAGTGCAGTGCGAACATAGAACGGATCAGTGACGCAGCCGTGCTTTCTTCTGTTGAGAGGGTTTTAGTTGCATAAGGTGAATCTTGATAAGGATTAAAATTCATATAATCAAAAGTATCACCCCGTAGCATCCGATCCGGATGATACAGTGCAACGAATGCAGAGGCCCGTTCAGGATGATCCAGCTGGTTGAAACGGATACCATCAATGCGATACTCAGGGGCAACTTTCTGTATATTCTGCAAAATCTTTTCTACATCGAGCTGTGGAGCTGGATCAACAATTTTTACCGCAGGCGGTCGTTCAAAAAGTGGTTTGTCTTTTGAGACCAGCTGGCTAAGTGCACTATAGAAAATATCATGAAAGGCAAAAACAACGACGGTAACACTGATAATGATATGAAAAGGTAAGCTGGTGATGCCAATGACATTATGGGTATCCAACCAAAAACGTTTCTTATTTTTACCTGGGCGGATCGCAAAATAATCTTTGATCAATGTCGGCAATAACACGATCAGACCGGACATGATTGCAAGAAAGTAGAGAACTGCAACCACACCCATCACCATAACACCAGTAGTATGATGTCCCATCATGCCGGGAATACCTGCGGTTTCATGGAGTTGTTCAATCAGCCAACCTAATTTAGATACATTCTCTTGTTGTGCAATCAACTGACCATTGGCATCGAGTGTTGCCAACATACTGGTTTGAGCGATATCAACTCCATGATGATCTTCCGCTGGCTCATGTGCTGCTTGCCATTGAATCGGTGCATTATGGCCTTCTGGTGAGCTAAAACTCAGGGTAAAGGCTTGCTTTGTCTCTGGATATTGTGCCTGTACCTGTGCAACGAGCTGGTTATATTGGTTAGGTTGAATGGCCGCTAGTTTTTGTTGAGGAGGCGTTGCCCATTGGCTCAGCTGGTGCTGAAACATGGTTAGTCCACCAGCAAAAAAGCAGATGAAGAGAAGAATACCGGCGCTGACTCCGACCCATGTATGAAGATTTTTACCTGTTTTAATGATATCTGCGCGAACTTTCATTTTTAACCTCTCAACCAAAACAACAGGGCATAAGCAAGCACATTCGCAATGCTGAAAATCACAATACTTTGCCAACCTTTCGGGATGAAATAGGCCATAAAGAAACTAAATAGCCAGAACCACGGGATCGACCACATGCCTAACTGAGGGGCTAGGGAAGAATCTGTATGAGATTTACTGAGTAGAACAATGATTGCACCGATCGCCATCGCAAAGCTCAAGCCAAGAAAACAACCCGTAAGCGTTTTTGTCCACCAGTCTGGTTGAAGTTTTTGTTTGAGTAGATTCATTTCACTTCGACCTTCTCATGAGCATCAGCAGAGGTGCGAACGACCAGACCAGTGTCGCAATTGCAAGCCAGATCAAGATTGCCACGAGTAAAGGCAACGCATAAAGCAACATGCTTAAACCGAGCAATAAACCGATGAGGGCTATATAAAAAGAATAACGACCCAGTTGGGTTTTTAAGAAAATCTGATTGGGATGGCTGAGATAAAGACCCAGACAGGATAGAAGCGAAATTATGATTCCGAGTAGTTTTAAAGACATAGGTAAAATCTGCAAATAGGAATGATAATAATTCTTATTTAAATTTTAACAGAATTAGAGCTTATATAGAAATTTATTAAGATCGTACTAACAAAGAGCAATTTATCAGGCTACTTCATAAGAATTTTATTGACGGTCTAAATTAAAAAAGGCCACCAGATCTGGCAGCCTTTTTTTAAAAGATACAGTAATGGAAAATAACTTACTGGCCTAACCAGATAAAGTACCCGAGAACCATCAAAGGCCAGGCGATATAAGGGCTAAATAACCATTTCCATAACCAGAATCTTGGCACAAAACCAACCCCATGCACGAAGCCACCAGAGATTCCAATCATTACCAGCATCAGCAGGCTATGATTATAGTGTCCGTTAGCATCCAGCATCAGCGATGGATGGACCAGTAAAATAGCAGCAAGGGGCAATGCCAACAAAAACGAAATGGTCATTGCAAGCACTTGCGCTTTACGATTCTTCGGTGTTGTCATTGCTTCAGCCATTTTATTATTCCTCATCTAAATTTTGATGGTGTTCGATATACAGTGCACTGAGCACACCTGCAAAACATGCCATCAAAATGCCTAGAATCCATGCAAAATACCACATGTCACATCTCCTGATTAGTACAAACTATGTGAATTTTCTTCAATGTGTTTGTTGGTGATGACGCCCCACATTTTGTAATACGACCAAGAGGTATAGATCAAAATGAGAGGTACGAAGATACATGCAGCAACCGTCATTACCCCGAGGGTTTTATGACTGGAAACAGCATCCCACATGGTCAAGCTTGATGTTGGATCAATGCTTGATGGTAACAAGAACGGAAATAATGCAAAGCCGGCAGTCAGGATCGCACCGACAATCATCAAGCTTGTGCCTGTAAAACTTGCAGCCGCTTTATATTTGCCTGCACTAATGATGACCAATAGTGCACCTAAAATTGCAGCAATAGGTGCAGCCATCGTAATCGGATAGGTGGCATAGTTATTGAACCAACCATGATTGGCATTGGTCACCACTTCTTTGGCAAGCGGATTCAGCGCAGCATTGGTATTCACCGCAGTCGCATAGCTATAACCAGAGATATTGCCGAAGAATAACCAGGCACCAGCAGCCAAGAAGCATACAAGGAAGGCAATTGCCATGATTTGAGTTGCCTTGGCAGAACGATTATGTAAATCGCCATCGGTACGTAGCATCAACCAGGCGCCACCGTGTGCACATAGCATCGATAAGCTGACAATACCGCAAATCAGTGCAAAGGGATTTAATAGGGCAAAGAAGCTACCGGTATATTGTGAACGTAAGGTGTCATCCAGGCTGAAGGGTACACCGAGGAACAAGTTGCCGAATGCCACACCAAACACCAGTGCAGGCACTGCACCACCGATACATAGCCCCCAATCCCAAGAAGTACGCCATTGGGTATTCTCTAATTTAGAGCGATAGTCGAAGCCGACAGGTCGCAGGAACAGGGCAAATAGAACCAGAAGCAAGGCCCAGTACATGCCTGAGAAGGCGACGGCATAAACCATTGGCCAGGCTGCAAATAGCGCACCACCAGCGGTAATGAACCAGACTTGGTTACCGTCCCAGTGTGGGGCAATCGTATTGATTGCAGCACGGCGTTCAGAATCGGTTTTACCTACGAATGGCATGAGTGCCATTGAGCCCATATCGAAACCGTCGGTGAGGGCAAAGCCAATCAGCAGAACACCAACCAGTACCCACCAGATAATTTTTAGGAGTTCATATTCGATCATGACTGAGCCTCCCCAGCTTTTGCTTCGAGTTTTTCGAAGTGATATTTACCTGTATGTAACGAGCTTGGTCCTAGACGCGCAAATTTGATCATTAAGTACATTTCGATAATCAGCAGTACGGTATAGAACGCAGCCAGCGCAATAATTGAACCCCATACATCGCCTGTACTGATACTTGAAGCAGACAGGTGTGTTGGTAAGATTTCACCAATTGACCACGGTTGACGTCCGCCTTCAGCTACATACCAACCTGTTTGAGCTGCAATCCATGGGAGCGGGAGAGCAAACAAAGCAAATTTAAGTAACCAAGGTTTATCTTCGGCATTACGTTTTGCCACGGACCAGGTTGCTAAAAGGAAGAGCAATAACATCAGGAAGCCAGAAGCCACCATCGCACGGAATGAGAAGAACAGAGCAGCGACATTTGGAATAGTATCTTTGGTCGCGGCTTGGATATGTTCTTCAGTTGCATCAACCACATTTGGAGAATATTTTTTCAAGAGTAGGCCATAACCTAAGTCTTTCTGATTTTTCTCAAATGAAGCCAGTAAGTCTGGAGAACGGTCACCCGCACGCAGTTTTTCTAACTCGCTATAAGCCACCATACCGTTACGGATACGCACTTCATGTTCTTTCATCAAGTCACGTAAACCAGTCACTTCTTTGTCTGTAGAACGCGTAGCAATAATCCCCATCACATAAGGAATTTTAATCGCATAATCGGTACGCATTTCCTGCTGATTTGGGAGACCAAATAAGGTAAATGCAGCAGGTGCCGGTTCGGTATGCCATTCAGCTTCGATTGCAGCAAGTTTGGTTTTTTGAACATCACCGAGTTCATAGCCTGATTCATCACCAAGCAAAATCACAGAAAGTGTTGACGCTAAACCGAAGATGGCAGCAATCGCGAATGAACGACGTGCAAACGGTAAGTCACGTTTCTTTAATAGGTAGTAGCTCGAGATCGCAAGGACGAAGATCGCACCTGTGACATAACCTGCTGAAACGGTATGCACAAACTTCACCTGAGCAACCGGGTTGAAGATCAACGCACCGAAGTCCACCAGTTCCATACGCATGGTTTCGTAGTTAAATGCAGCACCGACCGGGTTTTGCATCCAACCATTGGCGATCAGAATCCACAAGGCAGACATATTCGAGCCAATTGCAACCAGCCAAGTCACACCTAAATGCTGGACTTTAGACAGGCGATCCCAGCCAAAAAAGAACAAACCGATAAAGGTGGATTCAAGGAAGAAGGCCATCAAACCTTCAATGGCAAGCGGGGCACCGAAAATATCGCCGACATAGTGAGAATAATAGGCCCAGTTGGTACCAAACTGGAATTCCATGGTCAGACCAGTGGTTACACCTAAGGCAAAGTTAATCCCGAAGAGTTTTCCCCAGAATTTGGTCATGTCCTTATAGATTTCCTTGCCAGAAATCACATAGGTGGTTTCCATAATGGCAAGGATAAAAGCCAGACCTAAAGTAAGAGGGACGAAAAGAAAGTGATACATTGCGGTCATTGCAAATTGGAACCGCGAAAGATCGACCACGCTTTCAGAAATCATCAACGTGTCTCCTGAGTTTTAGACATGTCACCAGCAATACGCTCGGCAACTTCATTGTTAAAATCTTTTGGAATCGTAGGGGCGTCAAACCAGATGTGTTTAATCACCAAGAGAAGTGCAACTTTAATAATAAGAATAAGCGTGATTTCTCGGATGAGCCGCCGATTTGGATCTTGAGAACTCGTGTTCATAGAACTTAGCCTCATACACATTTTTAAAAGATGTAAAACATTATTAAATAAAAAGTATTAAAAATAAACCTTTAAGGATTTTAAAATAATTTATTTTAAATAAGATATTAAAAACAATAACTTATATTTATTTTTTATAAAAAATTAAAATATTTAATTTAACCAACTAAAATAATTGGAATTAAATTTTAAATCTGATTAAAACAGTTGTATTTATAATATTAAACCTGATTAAAAAGCTATGATTTAAAATAAATTAAATAAAATTTAAACCAACTAAAATGGTATGAATATAAAATATATAATATATACATAGGCTTATCGTTTTAGTTATCGATTTAAAATATTTTTACGATCTCATTTTCATAAAACCTAGTATTTAGCTTGGATTTGTTTGCAAAAATGTGATAAACATCACTTTTGTTTTTTGGGGATTTCTAGATCACGAATCATTTAAAAATGGAAGGTATAAATCTAAACTTTTTATTGTGTAGTTTTGTAACAATGTGTTTGGTTTGCGCTTAAAGTTCGTTTTAAACGTTATTGGGGAAGTATTAGTCTGGAGTAAACAGATTATTGGAAAGCGAAATCTTCTTGGCAAGATAGTGCGAATTTGATTTTTGACTGATCAGCAACACTTGTGACTGCAATTCAAGTTCGCCGTATTCGGGTTCAACCTGTACATAATACAGTTGTCCGAATTCATCACGAACACGCGCCTGAGCTGAAAAACCTGGACGGGCATTACCTGTTGAGATCGTTGCGAGCCGGCCCACCAGATTGGTATGGGTATGGATGACTTTGGGTTTAATGACCTGATCCAGACAGTGAATCATAAACACGGTAAAGAAGATGTCGATGACCAGCGCAGGAACAAATAAATAATAGGGTGAAATAAAGTAATGCTGTAAGGCAAAGAACGACAATTCCAGAAAATAGCCTGCAAAACTAAAGTTAATCAGTAAGAAAACAAAAATCAGGTATTTGGAAAACTTTACATCCAGCAAAGGTGAGTGCAGTAACCATTCCGGTGTCAGTTTCTTCACCAGATGACTCGGACGTAAACCGATAAAGATTCCAATGGTTTCTGCAATGCTGAGCACAATTAAAGCCACGACGCTCATATGAAATGGCATCAGGTAGTAGTTGAGAAAAAACTCAGTCATTGCAGAATTCATGATTTAAGCATCAATCAATATAGATACCACCATCCGAGTGCACTTCCAGATTTACTTTTTCAAGAAATTCACCCAGACAGGGACCTGAAATACATTCACCTGTCTCGACAGAAAATAATGCACCGTGAGTAGAACACTGGATATATTCGCGATCCTGATCCAGAAACTGGTTTTCCAAAAACTCAAGTTCTGTTTGCAAATGCGGGCAAACATTCTGATAGGCATAAAAACTGCCATCTTTTTGAGTAATGAAAATGGTGGTCCCTTTCATTGTATCGTATGCACGAGACTCACGCTCCGGGACTTCTTCAGTCATGCAAATCTTTTCCATGTTAAGCACATTCCTGTTGAGCTTTTTTAAATTGTTCTAAAAGTTCTGCGTAGTTTTCGACACTTAGACGTGGACCAAATTGTGCTACAACTTCGCTAGAGATTAAAATAGCAAGTTGAGCGGCAGCTTCCAAGCTTAAACCTGCATTAATTGCATACAGGAACGCACCTGAGAATGCATCGCCCGCGCCGTTAGTATCGACGGCTTCCACTGCACGGCCATTGACATGGAACTGATGGGCTGCATCTACAATCACTGCACCTTTGGCACCTTGCGTGATCACAAGCTGCTGGTTTTTTAATTTCAGCATTTCAATTGCAGCTTCAAGATTTTCTGTCTCGGTGAACATCAGTGCTTCCTGTTCGTTACAGAACAGCAGGTCCACACCCTCATCCAGAAGATCTTCTAAACCTGAACGAGCATATTGCACCATTGCAGGATCAGAAAGCGACAGGGCAATTTTAACACCGTGTGCTTTGGCCAGGGCGCGTGCCTGCTTTACGGCGATGCGTGCCGAGTCACTGGTCGATAAATAACCTTCGATATAGAGCCATTTCGCTGTTTTTAACGGTTCAAAGTCAATCTGTTCTGCGGTCAGTTCAGCAGTAATACCGAGATAAGTTTGCATGGTGCGTTCAGAATCCGGGCTAATCAGCACCATACAGGTGCCTGTTACGCCTTCACTGATAGATTGGGTGGCTGTTTGGATACCTGCTTCGTTTAAACCGCTTAAATAGATTGAGCCAAGTTCATCGTTACCTACACGGCAACCATAAAATGCAGTACCGCCTAAAGCACTAAAAGCAACGCTAGTATTCGCTGCCGAACCGCCACTGGCTTGGCCTTTATAGCTTTGGGTCGCTTGTAATTTTTGATATAAATTTGCCTGTGTTTCGCCATCGGCCAAATGCATTGTGCCTTTTGGCAATCCTTGTTGCGTTAGAAACTCATTTGAAACCTTAAATTCCTGGTCAATGAGTGCATTACCAATTGCAAAAAGATCAACAGTTGCCATGTTTGTCATCACAGTAAAAATCAAAAAGCAAAGTTTACACCAATGCTCAGGATTACAATAGTTTGTTGAAGAAAATTCAGCAAATCGTGGCATTACAGACAAATCAAGATGACCAGATGAGCAATATTGGGGTCAAGAGAACCGATCTATCTTTCTAGGAGTAGAGCCAATCATAAATAAAGGCTTATTTTGAGTGACTTAATCTGTTCACAGATACTGCACCAGCCGCTGATTCCTATTTAAAGTCAGGGTGATCAATCTGTTGGAATAGCATAGGGTAATTTCTAGAAGATTTGAGGAAATGTTGTTTTCGCTTAGGCGCTGCATTTTTCTACAAAAATAGAGTAATTTACATGGATATCGATACGTATTCTTCGGTAGACTCTCTATAATCAATCGTAATGATTTAATAGAGATAAATTGGAGATCACATGACTGTAGATGTTACTGAAAGCATTACCCAAACTATTCATCCCGCGTTTCAGCTATTACGTCAACACCATGTAGAAGCACTCGATATTCAAGTTTCAGAATATAAGCATAAAGTAACTGGTGCAGTTCACTATCATTTGGCCACCAATCATGATGAAAATGTATTCCTGGTGGCATTTAGAACCCAGCCCATGGATTCAAAAGGAACGGCACATATTTTAGAGCATACCGCATTATGTGGTTCCGAGAAGTTTCCGGTACGCGATCCGTTTTTCCTGATGATCCGCCGTTCGCTGAATACTTTCATGAATGCTTTTACTGCGGCAGACTGGACCGCTTATCCTTTTGCAACCCAAAACAAAAAAGATTTTCAAAACTTACTGTCTGTTTATTTAGATGCCGCTTTTGCTGCCAATCTGAACCCTTTAGACTTTGCTCAAGAAGGAATCCGTATCGAGCTGGAAAATGATCAGGCGGTTTACAAAGGTGTGGTCTTTAATGAAATGAAAGGCGCGATGAGCTCTCCAACCGATCAGCTCTATCATCAACTTGCGCACCATTTGTTCCCTGAAACAACTTATCACTATAACTCTGGTGGTGATCCGAAAGACATTCCAGATTTAAGCTATGAGCAACTGGTTGATTTCTATAAAACCCATTATCACCCAAGTAATGCCGTATTCATGACCTTTGGTAACCAAAGCGCCTATGACCTGCAAGAACAGTTTGAGATGCTGGCATTACACAAATTCTCTCAAGGCACGACCTTATACTCAAAACCTGAGAAGCGTTTAACGGCTCCGGTCGAAGTGACTGAAAGCTATGCGGTTGATAGTGAAGACCTAAAAGATAAAACTTATCATGTGATGTCATGGTTGTTGCCAGAAACCAGTGATACCAAACTACGCCTAGGGATGCGTTTGGTCGAAGGGATTCTATTAGAGAATTCGGCTTCGCCATTACGTCACTATTTGGAAACCTGTGGTTATGCACAATCAACAGGTCCTTTAATGGGCGTTGATGACAGCAACTTTGAAATGACCTTCTATTGCGGGGTGCAAGGTTCAAATGCTGAACATGCAGAAACCTTTAAACATGGCATTCTGGATATTCTGAAAGAGGTGGCTTCCAAGCCGGTTGATACTGATTTTGTCGATGCCATCCTGCATCAAATTGAATTACATCAACGTGAAATTAATGGTGATGGTACGCCGTACGGTTTAAGCCTGATCTTAAATGGATTGGGTAGTGCCATTCACCATAGTGATCCGGTGCATGTCTGGGATGTGGATTCTGCGATTGAACAAGTCAAAGAAGAGTTGAAAGACCCGATGTGGTTATCAAACCTGATTCAGACTCATTTGCTGGATAACCCGCACCGTGTACAAATGACCTTGGTTCCGGATGCAACCAAATCGGTGAAAGAGCAACAGGCAGAACAGGCGCGACTGGCTGAAATTACTGCAACTTTAACCGATGCACAGAAAATCGAGATTGAAGCAAAAACCGCAGCATTAAAACAGCGTCAGGACACCCCTGACAACCTTGAGCTACTACCAAAAGTCGGTCTGGAAGATGTCCCGGCCGAGTTGCAGATTGTTCAAGGCCAGTTGCGTGAGATTATCTGTAATGGTCTGGATACGCCATTAAATTTATACCATGCAGGCACCAATGGGATTTACTATCAACAGGTATTGATTCAGATTCCGGATGAGATTGTTCAGTCACCTTACTTCAACTTGCTGTCTATCCTGATGGGTGAGGTCGGTGCTGGTGAATATGATTATCTTGAATTCCAGCAGATTCAGACAGCCGTCAGTGGCGGTTTAGGCATGGGCGCTTCTTTGCGTAGTAAGGTCGACGACAAAGACCGGATCAGTGCATGGCTTACTTTAACCACTAAATCGCTGACCCAAAAACTGGATGCCATTCAATTATTGAAACTTGCTTTTGAGCAGCTCCGTTTCGATGAGAAAGATCGCATTATTGAATTATTACAGCAGCGTAAAACGCGTTGGCAGTCACGTTTGTCTGGCTCTGGTCATAGCTATGCAATGCAGGCTGCTTCTCGACAAATGAGTGCCTTGGCGCGCCGTGATTATCACAACACAGGTTTAGGCGCATTAAACTGGCTCAGTGACTTGGTGACCAAAATTGATCAGGATGATACTGCTTATCAAGCATTGATTGGCGAGTTACAGGCCATTCACCGCAAGTTACTACAAGCGCCTAAACAATTCTTATTGGTCTGTGAAGAACATCAATCAGACCGTTTGGTGGAAGAAGTGCAAAATGTCTGGGACAAACTGGCTGTTGATCAGGCACCTGTGAGTTTAACGTCAGTTGAACAGGTCAATACTTCAGACGATGAAGCTTGGTTGATTCAAGCCAATGTTCAATTCTGCGCGTCAGCCTATCAGGCGGTAGATGTGGCGCATCCGGATGCAGCACCGTTGATGGTGTTGGCTGCCTATTTACGCAATGGTTTCCTGCATAGTGCCATTCGTGAAAAAGGCGGTGCCTATGGCGGTGGTGCAAGCTATGATGGTAACGCATGTTCGTTCCGTTTCTATAGCTACCGTGATCCACGCTTAGCTGAAACGTTTAATGATTTTGAAGCCAGTGTGCAATGGTTAATCAATACCGAGCAACAGCCGCACCAACTTGAAGAAGCGATTCTGGGCTTAGTCGCAAGTATGGATAAACCAGGTTCTCCAGCGGGTGAAGCGATTACAGCATGTTATGCATTACTGCATGCACGTACACCAAAATTCCGCAAGATTTTGCGTGAACGTTTATTAAACGTGAATTTGGACGATTTACAACGCGTTGCCAAACAGTACTTATTGGCTCAAAAACCTGTAAAAGCAGTGGTTGCGCCATTTGCGAAACGTGAAGAATTGCAGAAACTTGGGTTTAGCATCAAGCAAGTCAATTAAAAGAAAAATTGGAGAAATCTATGGCGTTCAAATCTTTTGAGCGTAGTTATCTGGAGTTAAGTGTCCTGACGATACTTGGCTTGACTACATCGCTGGCACACGCGGAAGCGACTGCACCTGCCAGTCCTGCAACCGCGGATGCGTGTGTGGCCTTGGCTTCAAATGCTGAGCGTCTGGCATGTTATGATGCACTTTTTAAGGCACCGGTGGTGATCCAGTCACAACTGCAGGCGCCAGAACCCGCGGTCGCTGTGGCGGCCGCACCGGCTGCAGCCAGTACGGCGAGAGCTCAACCTGAATCTTTAAAGGAAAAAGTGGTTCAGAAGGTGAGTGATCTGCATATTCTGGGCGCTGCGCCAAAGTTTGACCCAAATGTCTCTTTGCTGGATCGCCGTTGGGAACTCTCAGAAGACAGCAAGTTGGGTACATGGAATATCCGTGCCTATCAACCTGTGTATTTGTTGCCTGTATTCTGGACCAGCGACAAAAATGAATTTCCGAGTAGTCCAAATCCTGAAAATACGGTCAAAGACAAGCAAGAACTCACTTCGAGTGAAGCCAAGTTTCAGATCTCATTCAAGACCAAGGCCTGGGAAAATATCTTTGGCGATAACGGTGACCTCTGGTTAGGCTATACCCAGTCCTCACGCTGGCAAGTCTATAATTCGGATGAGTCGCGACCTTTCCGTGAGACCAATTACGAGCCTGAAGCCAGCTTGATGTTTAGAACCAATTATGAAATTTTGGGTCTGAATGCGCGCTTGCTTGGAGTGACCTTGAATCACCAGTCCAATGGCCGTTCTGATCCGTTATCGCGGAGCTGGAACCGTGTGATTTTTAATCTTGGTTTTGAAAAAGATAACTTTGCACTTATGTTGCGTCCTTGGTATCGCGTTGAAGAAGATGCTAAAGATGACAATAACCCGGATATTAAAGATTATATTGGCCGTGGCGATTTAACTGCATTTTACCGGAAGGGCGATAACGACTTTTCTCTGATGTTGCGTCACTCCTTAAAAGGTGGTGATCGTTCACACGGTGCGGTGCAGTTTGACTGGGCATTCCCGATCACAGGGAAGTTGCGTGGTCATTTGCAACTATTTGACGGTTATGGTGAAAGTCTGATTGATTACAACCATCGTGCAACCTATGCGGGCTTGGGTGTTTCATTGATGAACTGGTATTAAATGAGTTTACATATTCCAGAACCCTTATTACAGCTTGAAGCAAATTGTGGGGTGTTTGCCCTATGGCTGATCTTAAAGCAATATCAAACTCATATTGATATTGCTGACCTGATCCAGCTGTGTGGTCATGATCGTATAGATGGCACATTCACGATTGCGCTGGCTGTAGCTATGACGAAATTAGGTTATAGCGTTTCATTTTATACGGCGCCTGATCCCAATATCGATAAACATGAAAAGCAGTATTATGTTGAGGCACAGCGTCTCGGAATTCCTGTTGAGGCTGCCTTAACCTATGCTGAAATTCAGCATGCTTTTGAACGTGGTTATTTTGTGATTGTGTTTTACGACACCTTGCAAGGAGTGGGTAATCAGTCCTTGCTGTATTCAATTGATCAACAGGAAGTCAGTTTCTGTGATCATTTTGATGTGATGTCTAAAGCTGTATTCGAGCAACAACGCCAAGCTCATGGCATCTGCCAGCAAGTGATCGTAATTGAGCAGCCTACTCATGCTTATCCAATCTGAATATTGGCATTGGCGTGTTTTAAACGGCTCTTTTTCGGTGTTGCAATCAAATAGGCAAGGGTTAAAGGTCCCAGTCGACCTGTAAACATCAATAGACTCAGTACAAACAAACTGCCGTCATGTAACTGGCTTGTGGCGCCACGTGATAAACCGACAGTACAGGCGGCAGAAACCACTTCAAACATCAGGTCGAGCACATCCAGCTTTGGTTCAAGCAGGAAAATGATAAAACAACCGACAAACACCAGCATGCCTGTAATTGCCGTCACAGCCAGAGCTTTATAGGTTGTTTCTGCTGAAACGGAATGATTAAAGATTCGGATTTCTTCGTTACGCCGTAAAAAAGAAAGCACGCACAGCAACAGGATCACAAACGTACCCACCTTGATCCCGCCTGCGGTACTCAGAGAGCCACCCCCAATAAACATCAATAACATGGTCAGCAAGGCTGTACTATGTTCCATTGCGCCAGTATCAATGGTATTAAACCCAGAAGATCGAGGAACGGTGGCCTGAAACCAGGCATTCATGGCTTGTTCACCTAAGCTCATCGAGCCGAGTGTTAGCGGATTATTGGATTCTAATAACCAGATCAGGATAAATGCGACCAGATTCAGAATCGCGATGGTACTCAGGATCAGTTTGCTGTTTGGTGTCAGTTTGCTCCAGCGTTTGTTCTGTTTAACATCGATCAGAACCAGAAAACCAATCCCGCCTAAGGTATACAGCAGGCTAATGGTTAAACAGATCAGGTAATGGCTCTGGAAATTAATCAGACTGTTGTCGAATAGGGAAAAGCCAGCATTATTAAAGGCAGACACGCTGTAAAAGATAGCGTAATAAAGCCCGCGGGCAAATCCGTACATCGGTGCAAACGAGGCGGTTAAGATCACAACACCAATCAGCTCAAACAGTAGGGTATATAACACCACGCCTTTGGCGACAAAGGTGACTTTAGATAGGCTGGTTTGGCCAAGGCTGTCCTGTGCCATCATTTGCTGTTTAAGACCTAACTTGGGTGCTAGGCTTAACGCTGCCAGTATGGCGAAGGTCATAAAGCCCAAGCCACCGGATTGGATCAATAACAGAATAATAAACTGCCCAAAATGATTGAATGACTCATTTAGATTCACTACGGATAAACCGGTAATGGTCACCGCTGATGTCGCAGTAAATAAGGCATCCATCCAGCTCACGTTGCCTTTGTTGGCAATCGGGAGTTTCAATAATAATGTGCCGATGACAATAAAACTTAAAAAACCAATGGCCAGCAAAGAAGGCGGGCTCAGGTTGAAAATTTTTTGGGAGTTTATTTTCAATGCCATGTTATGCAAAACATCCTGAAAGTTTTCTGAGGTGACTAAGCGAGCCTTCTAAAATCAGCACATCATCTGTTTTTAAGGTGAAATTTGGATCAGTGTCATAAAAAATCTGCTGGTCGCGTTTAAGTAATAACAGTTTGATATTGGGCTCTTGCTTCAAAATCCCCGATAAATTGACATTATTGAGCTTTTCATTGACTGGAACTTTGACAATATAATGATCGTCATCCAGTGCCATATAGCGGCTTACCATTGGATAGTTCAATGCCTGAGCAACACGAACCCCCATGTCTTCTTCTGGATGAATAATCTTACTGACATTTAAATGGGAAAGAATCGTATGATGGGCCTTGGTTTTGGCTTTGACTAGAATCTTTTCAACACCTAAATTTTTCAGGTTGAGTACGCAAAGAATGCTGGCCTCAATATCTTCTCCAATGGCAACGACCACGGCATCGCAATTTTGGATATTCAGTTCTTCCAGAACATACTCATCTGTAGCATCGGCAATCACTGCATGCGTAATACGGTCTGCCAAATTTTCCACATTGCGTTTGATGGTATCGATCCCGATGACATCATGTTTCAGTTGGGTGAGTTCTAACGCAACAGTTGCCCCAAAACTGCCTAAACCAATAACTGCAAACTGTGCCATAACTGTCCTTAACTAAATGATAAAAATGTCTTTTTGTTCATTTTAAAATGGAATGATTTTCCGTTTGTAATGATTTTGTGTTGTTGTCGCGCAACCCATCAACAGGGACGAAAAAATAAAGCCGACATCAAGCCGGCTTTAAGTCATTAAACTGCTTATTTAAGGAAACGCTGATAACCAATATTGTTACTGATTTCGGCATATGGATAAGTGATCTGTTCCAGTGTTTCAATCAACCCATCTGGATTCTGTTTGGCATCCGTGGCTTCCAGACCGACCAGTACACGACCTTCTGCTGCACCATGATTACGGTAATGGAATAGGGTAATATTATGAGTTGGCCCTAAGCGCTCAAGGAAGGTGAGTAGTGCACCTGGACGTTCCGGGAACTCAACACGGAACAAACGCTCATTTTCAATATTGGCATGACCGCCAATCAGATAACGGATATGCAGTTTTGCCACTTCATCATCAGACAGATCATCGACTTCATATTGCTGTTTCAGCATGTTGTGAATTTCATGACGCTCAGCTTCACCACCTTTGAGGCTGATGCCGACAAAGACCTGAGCCAGATTGCTTGAGCTCGCGCGATAGTTAAACTCAGTAATGTTACGACCTTGCAATGCGCGACAGAAGTTGAGGAATGCACCTTTTTGTTCAGGAATCGTCACGGCATAAATGGCTTCACGGCGTTCACCTAGCTCGGTACGTTCTGCGATATAACGTAAACGGTCAAAGTTCATGTTGGCGCCACATACAATCGAGACCATGTTTTTACCGGTCAATTGATGCTCTGCAACATATTTCTTGATGCCAGCCAAGGCCATTGCACCGGACGGTTCGACAATACTACGATTTTCATCATAGGTATCTTTAATGGCAGCACAGATTTCATCTGTATCAACCGTTACGATATCAGGTTCAACGATTGGGCCTGAATTATCCGATTTACGTAAACGGATCACATCAAAAGGTAATTCACCAATTTGAGCGACCGCTGTACCGTCAGCAAATAGACCTACATGCGGCAATACCACGCGTTCATTGGATTCGAGTGCCGCTTTTAAACATGCTGATTCTTCGTATTCAACACCGATGACTTTAACGTGTGGCGCGACTTCACCGAGATAGGCTGCAACACCTGCAATCAATCCACCGCCGCCCACAGCTACAAATACATATTCAACATCTCGCCATTGACGCAGTAATTCATTGGCAATGGTGCCTTGACCGGCAATCACCAGCTCATCGTCATAAGGCGGGATGAAAACCAGTCCTTCATCTTCTGCACGTTGTTTGGCATATTTATTGGCAACGTCGAAGCTATCGCCATGTAGCACCACTTGGCCACCCAGACTTTTGACGGCTTGAACTTTAATATCCGGTGTGGTGCTTGGCATCACAATAATGGCATGAATACCTAATTTTTTCCCAGATAACGCTACGCCTTGCGCATGGTTACCTGCGGATGCACAAATCACACCACGCTCAAGCTGATCTTTAGGTAACTGGCTAATGCGGTTATAAGCACCGCGAAGTTTGAAAGAGAACACAGGTTGTAAATCTTCACGTTTAAATCGAATGTTATTATTAATTTTCTGACTAATTCGTGGAGCTGCTTCAAGCGGTGTTTCAATTGCAACATCATAAACCGTTGCTTGTAAAATTTGTCGTACCACACGAGACAGCATGTTCTTCTTCCCTATAACAGTTTAAAATAGACGATCATTGTAGCAAACCCCCGTGCATTTGCGCTGTTTTCTTGCAGCAAATGTCAAAATAGTTGAGTGAAGTCATGAGTCTATATGCAACCCAAGATGAAAAAAAACAAGCTGCGGCAAAAGCAGCTTTGAAACATTTGCCTAAAGGCGGCATTTTGGGCGTAGGAACAGGAAGTACCGTTAATTTTTTAATTGATTTATTGCCTGAATTGCAATTAGAGGCGGCAGTTGCCAGTTCGAATGCAACAGCAGAGCGTTTGCAGAAGCTCGGCATCGAAGTGGTTGATATGAACTCTGTGGGTGGTCTGGATGCCTACGTAGATGGTGCTGATGAAATTGATCGTCATATGCATATGATTAAAGGTGGTGGTGCTGCCTTAACCCGCGAAAAAATCGTTGCGTCGATCGCAAAGAAATTTGTATGTATCGTTGATGATTCAAAATGGGTCGATCAGTTAGGCCGTGATTTTCCGTTGCCTGTTGAAGTGATTCCAATGGCACGTTCTGCTGTAGCACGTAAAATCGTCGCTTTAGGCGGTGATCCGGTTTACCGTGAAGGTGTGGTAACAGATAACGGTAACGTGATTCTGGATGTATTTAATTTAAACATTCTCAATGCGCTTGAGCTGGAAAAAACCATTAACGATATTCCAGGTGTGGTCACGAACGGTATCTTTGCACTCAATGCAGCGAGTATTGCGATTGTTGCAACCAATAATGGTATCGAAGAGCGTACTGCACAATAATGCAGGCAGTTTCCTTAGAAACCTTATTACCTGAAATTAAAGTGGTTCGACATGCAAGGGCGAGAAATCTGCGCTTGCGTGTGGAGCCTACAGGTATTCGTTTAACGGTTCCACTATTTTGCAGTAAAAAACAGATCCAGCAGTTTTTAAATAATTCTGAGCAATGGCTGGTTGAAACCTGGGTCAGACAACAAAAACAATTTAATCACAACCTAGATTTTCCCGAGCAACTTTCATTATTTTTTCATTCCCAACCGTTTCAGATCATTCGACGATCACAACGACATATTTTTAAGTTTGATTGGGAACAACAAACCATCTTTATACGAAATACGGCATCGGAGAAAGCGTTACAGGCGGCTGTCATGGCCTATGCCAAGCAATTTTTACCTGAGTATCTGGATCAGGTTGGTCAGGAAATCGGCTTGGCTTATCAATCCTGTAGTATTCGGAATCCGAAAACCCGTTGGGGCAGTTGTAGCTCCAAACATGACATTATGCTCAGTGCCGCATTGGCGCTGATGCCTGAACACAATGTCAGGGCGGTTTGTGTACACGAATTGGCACATACCAGACATTTTGATCATAGTGCGGCGTTCTGGAATGAAGTTGCCAAATATGATCCAAATTATCTGATCCATCGTCAGCAACTGAAGCAAATTCAATTGCCGAGCTGGTACTATAAAAAGGACTAACCGTTAAAAAAGCGGTTATGTTGCACAGCTAAACCTTTTCGGATACGCCAAGCCTGTTTAAGGTTTGGAACATCATTCTGCCAGTGTTTCAGCACAAGGATGATGGCAATGATTTCCGCACGGGTCAGAATTCCTAACCAGAACACAATCAGAAATAGAACGTGGGATTGTCCTGTTAGAGTCACTTGTACCAACAGTGAAAATAAAAATAAAGTCCAGATTTTGGCACCGAAACTATGGGTGGCAACTTCTTTGCAAAATTTAATGAAACTCACCACATAAATCGCCATTTCAGATGCAACTAAAATAATGATTGGATAGAGATGTTGTTGGAAAAAAGCCGGCTGTTGCAGGTAAATTGAAACGATTGCACAAATAAAAAAGATTTGATCAACATTAGAATCAAGTCGGCGTAAGCGTTCAGTTGAAACCCCGAGATGCCGGGCAAGCATGCCGTCAAAGATATCGCTAAGCAGACCAAGGCTAAGAAAAATAACGGTATAGATTGGATAAAATTCAGGTTGAAATAAAGTCACTGCGACGATGAGAAAACCGAGTATGACTCTGGAATAAACCAGCAAGGTCGGAATTTGATATTTTAAAGACATGAATAAATTGAAATAACATAATTATTTTGAGTATAGCATTTGGATAAATGAAAGAATTTTAACATGATCGCTTTCATGTAAATGACAGCAGCCTCGAAAGACTGCTGTCCTTAAAACTATTTTATTTTATGCCTAAAGCATCTCTCATAATAAAGAATAAATCAGTTTGATCGAGTAAGCCTGATACATTGGCAGCACGCGGACCATAAGCGGCTGTACGAACCTGGGCGCCGGTATGATGCTGGCTTTTACCTTCAGGTGCAGTGCCGTAGTTGATTGCCATTTCGACACCATCTTTGGTTTTAAGTGCTGCTGTTTGGCCAGGACTGTCTCCATCCACAGGAATGATCTGGCTGGTATGCGCATGGTCACCTGTAACAATAATCAGGGTATCACCATGTTGTTTTGCAAATTTTAAGGCAACCTGAATCGCTTCATCGAGTTGTACTGTTTCACCAATTTGACCACATGGATCTGCTGCGTGATTTCTTTTATCAATTGAACCGCTTTCAACCTGTAAGAAGAAACCCTTGGGGTTGGGTTGAAGTAACTCAATGGCTTTTTCAGTCATTTGAGCCAAGCGGGGTGTAGAAGCACTAAATTCAGCATTATCTCTACAACTTTCCGCTTCTTTCTTATGTCCATTCAATTGAGTTGCGGGACCAGTCCAGATCACAGGAAGATTTCCATCTGCAAATAAACCGAGTAAAGGTTGGTTTTGATTGGCACGATCAACTGCTTTTAACGCGTTGAGGTCTTCGACGATACGGTAGTTTTCTAATTTCGCGCGTTCAAATAATGTCTTGCCTTGGAAAGGACCTGCTTTTGCTACTTCATAGAATGTTTTCTTACCGCCGCCTAAAGTCACGTCTGCTCGAGTTGTTAAAAGCTGTTCGGTAATTGAACCTAATCCACCTTTCTCAAGTGCGCTTTCGGGACAACGTTTGCTGGTTTCATTTGGTCCATAACATTTACGTGCGCTGATATGCGAAACCAAGGCAGCAGGCGTTGCATCTTGTAACTCTGTGGTGGTGACATTCCCCGTTGCAAAACCAGCTTTCTTGGCGAGTTCCAGAATAGTTGCATGCTGTTTTTGATAGATATCTACACCAAGTGCATTGTTATAGGTCTTAACCCCTGAAGCCCATGCCGTCGCAGAAGCTGCCGAGTCTGTAACATAATCAATTGCACCATTCTTATCCAGCGCATAGGTGGTATAACTTCCGGTAAAAGGGAGTACATCTAAACCTTTAAAGTAACCCGCAGCACCTTCGGCATAGTTTCTGGCTGAGGTAATCTCGGAATCACTGGTGCCATCGCCAATAAACAGAATAATATTTTTTACGGTCTTGTCACTTAAAGAATTTTTTAAAGCTTGGGTACGTTCTTGTTTTAAGCGGGTTGCACCACCGAACTGACGAATATCACCGTTTGCACCCGGTTCTAATAATTCTCCGGGCTGTGGGTTGGGAGAGGAAATCGGAGGTTCTGTTGTTGGTGGTTTGGGTTGTGGGGATGGCTGGTTATTATTAGCGGAATCATTGTCGCTTCCGCAACCAACAAGCAATGAAATAAGAGCGGGTAAAAGTAATGGTTTAAGTTTCATTTAATTTCAACCTAAATATTAGTTGAAATGGATAGTAATAATAAAATGTTAAGGTTTGGTTAAAATTATATTTTGATTTTATTTATATTATTTTAAAAAGGCATTGGAATCGAAATTCCAGTGCCTTCATTAATATTTTAAGTTTTTAAAAACTACATTGTAATTGTGTTGTTTGCAGTTGATCGGGAGCTTTACGATTGTCAAGCCCAGCATTTGCACTGATTACCTGATTGGCTTTGATTCTGATCTGAATGAAATTGTACTGGAAGGTCGGGTTAGTCGGCTGAGATGAGCTGCTATTGAGGAGATATTCATGAGTGGTTTTATCGACTTGTAATAGATTATCAGTACTGTCGGCATCAAGAGTTGAGCGATAATTTTGAGAACCTTTAATCAGTTCAAGTACACCATTTGCCCGCACATTAAGTTGGCAGCCATTACCATCGTCATAATGACCAATTAAATACTCAATAGAAGGTAAATTCACATTCACCAGATTAATGCCAGTTAAGCCTTGCTTACATGGATAAGCAGAGCCATTGCAGGTGGCAGTGGTATCTACAAAGCCAACTGCGCGACGATAATCTCCAGCGCCAGAAACGCGAAATGAATCGTTAGATTCTATTTGAGGATCGAAAGCATAAACTTTTTGTTGTAATAAATTATAGCCTGGTAGGTTGATTGAATCTTGCTGATAGCTCTTTGCCAGTTCTAAGGTCGCTTCTTTTAGAGAGGCACCATATTGATCCCGAATTGTTTTCTGGTTCGCAGCGATTTTTAACAGCGTATTTTGAGCGGGATCGACATTTTCTGGTGCAGTGGTAATCAGTGTTCTTAAAGTTGTTTTATCACCCCGAACTTTTTTTGCATCAAGTTGCCCATCTCTTAAATCGACTGCCAGATTCTTGGTAAATTCGTTAAAGAAGTCGTTTGGGAAGGTGTTAGCCCATTGTTGAATATAACCAAAACTGAAAAAAATACTTGTATAAAGTGCGGGGAAATCAGCGACATCTTGGGTTGTAAAACTACTGAGTGAATAGGCAGGACTTAAATTAGGTAGATCAATACTATTAAAAGCACTTAATAAAGCGGTATTCACATCATTGGAAGCCAGTTTAAGGTGTAAGCTGCTAATCCCTGTTGGATCAATTTTTGTATCACTTGGAAGGTAACCCGAACGAATAAGCGCTCTTTGATAAATCGCTTCTGAGTTTGGATTAATAAAAACATTTTTACTTGTTGAGTTGAGATTAAATTCAATGAGTGCGTTTAAAGTAGTAGATACGTTATCGTATTGACCTGATAATGGATTATAAATAAGTGCAGTTGGCTGGGTTGTTAATTCAACTCTATAAATCCGGTTCTGGATGTTTTGAGGTAAGGTAAGCACAAGGTTGGTAGTGGTATTGGCTTTTTGTTCTAAAATTAAAGTGTTGTCTGTATTGTCATAAACCTTAATCGTTATATTACGCATCTCCACCGGTACTTTAACATTTAAGGTTCTTGGGCTGGGTGTCGGTGTCGTTGGAGTTTCAGTCGGAAGCGGAGCTTCACTTTCACCACTTCCACATCCAACCAATGTTGAACTTAATAGCAGGGTACTGAGTCCCAAGCAAATATAGTGATTTAATCTTTGTTTTTGTTTCAAAGAAGGCATTCCAGCTCTCCAAAGTTTTGCATCCATGAAATTTATTATTACCGCAATGTTTTTTTATTCTATTCGAATCGCTAGTGGAAACAATAGTGTTTCTTGACCAATGGTGAAATCATTTTGCTTCAAACCGTTTGTTTTGAACTTTATTAAACATTCTGTAAGCATAAAGAATGAAGGCCAGCCTATCAATTTCTTAGCTAACCCATCTTTATTTTGTTAAAAGTTAGAGACTTGAAGATTGTGTAAAACAGGGCAAACTGCCATACTACTGGCCTAAATGAAAGCTAGAGGTGTCACACGTGATTTCTGTTGGTATTGTTGGTGGAACTGGATATACAGGGGTTGAGCTATTACGTCTATTACTTAGACATGCACAGGTTCAAGTTCGTATTCTCACTTCTCGTACAGAAGCAGGAAAGCGCGTTGCGGATATGTTCCCAAGTTTACGTGGCCACACGACGCTTCAGTTTTCAGATCTGGATTTAGAACAGTTGAAACAATGTGATGTGGTGTTTTTCGCAACACCGCATGGTGTTGCCATGCAGCATGCAGAAATCTTAACAGCTGCTGGTACTAAAGTGATTGATTTAGCAGCTGATTTTCGCTTGCAAAATCTTGAGCAATTTGAAAAATGGTACGGCATGCAACATAGCTGTCCAACGATTTTGAAAGATTCTGTTTATGGTTTAACTGAATTAAATCGTGAAAAGATCAAACAGGCTCAAGTCATTGGTAATCCTGGCTGTTATCCAACAACGGTACAATTGGGCTTGGCACCTTTGTTGAAATCGAATACTCAGCTCGTCAATACGCAAGGTATTATTGTTGACGCGAAATCTGGTGTCTCTGGTGCGGGTCGTAAAGCTAGTCTTAGCATGATTTATAGTGAAAATGCAGATAATTTCAAAGCCTATGGCGTTGCTGGGCATCGTCATCATCCAGAAATTGTTGAAGCACTGGAAAATATTTCAGGTCAAAAAGGACAGTTTGATCAGCTGATTTTTGTTCCTCATCTGGTTCCGATGATTCGTGGCATGTTGAGCACGATTTATGTGGATTTAAATGAACAGGGTCAGCAAGCAGACTTGCAGAAGCTTTATGAAGATTTCTATAAAGATGAACGTTTTGTTGATGTGATGCCTGCAAATAGCTCACCAGAAACTCGTAGTGTTCGCGGTGCGAATGAGCTCAGAATTGCACTTTATCGCCCGCAGCCGAATAAGCTGATTGTGTTGGTGGCTCAGGACAATTTAGTCAAAGGTGCAGCGGGTCAGGCGATTCAAAATATGAATCTCATGTTCGGTTTCGATGAGGCTGCTGGCTTAGAAGGCATTGGTTTATTACCATAAAAAACGCTTTTTTACTTCACACACATTTAAATTTCGATTTTAATGTGTGCTTTGATGCAAATCATAACGATAGAGATGATGATGGAAAACGTTGAACCGACTACTTCACCAGACAGTTCCGTTGAAAAAAATAAGTTTTTAAAAACGAATTTACCTTTGATTATTGGTGCTACCGTTCTGATCGGTAGTAGTTTTATGCTGGGTTATACTGTCGGACACCGTCAGGGTTTAACCGTTGTTGGTTACGATGCTGATGCGGAACAATTGGTCGATGTTGTCCAGAAACAGAAGACCGCTTTGGATGCTGTGAGTAAGAGCTTAAATGCAGCTGTACAAGAGCGTGATATGGCAGTAGGCAACGCAGATGATCTATTCAAATCTGTGAATCAGGCCAATGCAGATAAAGCCCAGTTTGAGGGAATGAATGCGATTTATCGTGAAATCCTCAGACAACGTGGTGGTGTAAGTTTAACGATTCAAAATATGGCAATTAAGTCATTACCTGAAAATGCGTATGAATATCAGATTGATCTTGTTCAGGTCAGCCCGAACAAACGCCGTGCTTCAGGTTCAGTCGAATTACGTCTGATTAAAGATACTGAAGTTTTAGTCGTACCTTTAGAAGATAAAAACTTCAACTTTGAGGATTTTGAGCGTTTAACTGGCCGCTGGACCATGCCAAAAGGCTTTACGCCGCAATTTATTGAAGTGCGCTTAACTGGATCAGGTACACCGATCATTAAACGTTTTAGCTGGCAACGTGGTAAGCCTGTGGATGTAAGTTCTGCTTTTGTGTCAGAAATTCCTCAAGCCGAAGCGAATGCTCAATAATTTTTTAGATTAAGAACTGGATATGCGAAGATACAAGCGTCAAATGAATTTAAGTGAAGTGAAAAACTCTTTTCATCAATCAGGTTATGTCGATTGGCACTTAAATCCACGTTTAAGTGATTCGCAGGAAGATCATGAAGGTGAAGTGGTTGTACAAACAGCCCCACCTGAATTAACGCGTCCGCCATTATATGCGGTGGTTTTAATGAATGATGATTACACCCCAATGGATTTTGTCATTGAAGTTCTACAAAGTTATTTTGGTATGGACTTTGACCAGGCCAGTCAGGTGATGCTGACCGTTCATTATGAAGGTAAGGGAACAGCAGGCATTTATCCAAGAGATATCGCTGAAACCAAAGCCAATCAGGTGAATAACTATGCCCGCGCGCAAGGTCATCCATTGTTATGCCAGATCGAACCTGAGCAGTGTTAAGAAAAGCGAAGCTTTTTAGCTGCGCAAGACGAACAGCTACGCTGTGAGTGTAAGTGTTAAGAAAAGCAACGCTTTGTTCCGAGCGCAAGACGAACAGCTATGCTGTAAGTGCAGACGTTAAGAAAAGCTAAGCTTTTTAGCTGCGCAAGACGAACAGCTATGCTGTGAGTGCAGACGTTAAGAAAAGCGAAGCACTTGCGGAATTCCATTCCTCATGCGCAAGACTTTGCGCCATGTTATGGCTCATATGTTGCGAGTGAAAGCGTTAAGAAAAGTGAAGCTTTGTTCCGAGCGCAAGACCTTGCGCCATGTTATGGCTCCTATACTGAGAGTGAAGGCGTTAAAACTTATTCCTGCTCTATAAACGCATAGCAAAAACTCTTGAGAAGTCTCTACGCTTCTCAGGAATTTAGCGCCTGATGATATTGAGATTTAGTATTCATCCTTAAAATGTTAATTCATATTGGCTTGATTTTTATGAAGCCTAATTAACATTTGAAAAATTCACTTTAACTACATTATTCTGATATTTATTAAGTAAATCATCAAATTTGTTGAATATTTAATCAAATGGCTGGGTTTTATCTACTTTGTAATTGAGTTTTTACAACAATACTTTGTTTTGAAACTTGACCAAGATAGTCAACTAATGCTAACAGTAGAATATGAAGCAAAGAGACTTGTAGATGTAGATTCAACCACGTTTACAGAAGCTCAGCGGATCAAGTTAATAATTTGCTTTTTCATTAAAAGATTCTCTTTTTTTGATAGAGCCCAAGATATAAGGGGGTTACATGCTCAGTCGTCAATTAGAAGTATCGTTACGTTTGGCTGTTAGCATGGCTCGTCAAAAGAGACATGAGTTTCTGACAGTTGAACATTTGTTGCTTGCCTTGCTGGATAATGATTCAGCCGTAAATGCGTTAAAAGCCTGTGGGGCTGATATCGTTACTTTGCGTAAAGAACTAGAGGAATATGTAGAGCAACATACCCCGAAACTTGGTGATAATAGCGAACAGGCGCCTCATCCGACAGAGAGTTTTGACCGAATTCTGCAACGTGCCATTTTCCATGTTCAGTCAAGCGGCGGCGATCGTACTGTTGAAGGTGCGGATGTACTGGTTGCAATGTATTCGGAACGTGATTCTTTTGCCGTTTATTTGCTTAAACGTCATCAAATTAACCGTCTGACACTGACTCAATACTTATCTCATGGCACACGTAAAGATGAGATTCAGGTTGAGGAAGAAGTTGAAGATATTGAAGGTGAAAATGCGGCGTCTGCCAATGCAGGCCCATTGGAGCAATATACCCTTAACTTAAATGTTGAAGCTCAAAAGGGTAAAACAGATCCTTTAATTGGACGTGAAAAAGAAATTGAGCGTGCGGCACAAATTTTATGTCGTCGTCGTAAAAATAACCCGCTTTTAGTGGGTGATCCGGGCGTCGGTAAAACCTCAATTGCTGAAGGTCTAGCTTGGTTAATCGTGAACGGGAAAGCGCCAAAACCATTGGCAAATGCTGAAGTGTATAGTCTGGATATCGGTGCACTGGTCGCAGGTACCAAGTATCGTGGTGACTTTGAAAAGCGTTTGAAACAGTTATTGAATGCTTTGAAAAAGAATCCAAATGCGATTCTATTCATTGATGAAATTCATATGATTATTGGTGCTGGTTCGAGCATGGGTAGCACCATGGATGCATCGAATCTGATCAAGCCTGCATTAGCAAATGGTAGCTTGCGTTGCATTGGTTCAACCACTTTCCAGGAATATCGTCAGGTATTTGAAAAAGATCATGCATTGTCTCGTCGTTTCCAAAAAATTGATGTGAATGAACCGAGTATCAATGAAACGATTGAAATTTTACGTGGCTTGAAAAACAAGTTCGAAGATTTCCATCATGTTGAATACGATGATAAAGCGTTAGTTGCGGCTGTGGAGTTGTCTGCGAAATTTATCAATGACCGTTTCTTGCCAGATAAAGCCATTGACGTGATTGATGAAGCAGGTGCGCAACGCCGTTTAAAAGCGGAAGTAGATGGTACCACTATCTCTGTTGAAAATATCGAGGATATTGTCTCTAAAATTGCCCGTATTCCACCGAAAACGGTTTCTAAAGATGACAAGTCCGTGCTTGAGAATCTGGAACGTGATCTTAAGCGTGTGGTATTTGGGCAAGATGAAGCCATTACGGCACTTTCATCAGCGATCAAATTGTCTCGTGCAGGCTTGAAAGCACCAGATAAACCAGTCGGTAGTTTTGTTTTTGCTGGCCCAACAGGGGTAGGTAAAACTGAGGTTACCAAACAGCTCGCCAAGCTGTTAGGTGTCGAACTGGTTCGTTTCGATATGTCGGAATATATGGAACGTCATGCGGTTTCCCGTTTGATCGGTGCACCTCCGGGCTATGTGGGCTATGATCAAGGTGGTTTGCTGACTGATGCGATTCATAAAAATCCGCATTGTGTACTGTTGCTTGATGAGATTGAAAAAGCACATCCAGATGTATTTAATTTGTTGTTGCAAATCATGGACCATGGTGCGTTGACCGATAACAACGGCCGAAAGTCAGATTTCAGAAATGTGATTATTGTTTTAACCACTAATATCGGTGCTGAAAGTATAGTCCGTGCCAGCATTGGCTTTACTGAACAAGATCATAGTTCAGACAATCAGGATGCAATGAAACGTGCATTCTCACCTGAATTCCGTAACCGTTTAGATGGCGTGATACAATTTAAAGCACTTCCAACCACGATTATTGATTCAGTGGTCGATAAGTTCTTGACCGAGCTGCAAGCGCAACTGGATGAGAAACAGGTGGTGCTGGATGTCGATCAAAGTGCACGTGACTGGTTATCAACCAACGGTTATGACCGTCTGATGGGTGCTCGTCCGATGCAGCGTCTGATTCAGGAACATCTGAAAAAGCCACTTGCCGAGATGATTCTATTCGGTGAGCTTGCTGAGCATGGCGGTAACGTTGCAGTTTCTGTGAAAACAGAAAATGGCAAAGAAGTCGGTTTAAAACTGGAAGTATTTGAAGATCATATTAACCCGAGTGCTGAACCTGCTTAATGTTTGAACTTTCTTTCTCAATAACCCAAGTACTTAAAGTATTTGGGTTATTTTTCATCACGGCAATTGCTGAAATCTTAGGTTGTTATTTTCCTTATTTGATTTTAAATCAAGGCAAGTCACATTGGTTATGGATTCCTACAGTCTTAAGTCTGGCTGTATTTGTTTGGCTGCTAACCTTACATCCGGCTGCATCGGGGCGTATCTATGCGGCTTATGGTGGGATCTACATTTTTACAGCTTTGATGTGGTTACGCTATGTTGACCAGGTCATGCTGACAAGTTGGGATATTTTGGGCGGGATTGTTGTTGTTTGCGGCGCCTGCCTGATTATTCTGCAGCCGCAAGGTTTGGTGCGTTAAATAAACATCAGCATGGTACAGATTGTCGCCATGCTGAGATTAAGTCCTATAGAAATTAACTGAGTACATAGCTTGCATGGATCCCGCATTCTGCAACAAAGCTTTCATCGTGCGACACCAGTATCACAGCGCCATTAAAAGAGCGGATCGCTTGGGCCAGTAATTCACGAGATTCAATATCGAGATGATTCTCTGGTTCATCGAGAAGTAACAGCTCAACTGCTTGTTGTTTTAAGCCCAATAATGCCACTTTCAAACGTTCTCCACCGCTCAATGTTGTTAAAGAGCTCAGGGCTTTATCTCTACGGATTTGTAGGTTGCCTAATAGGGTACGGGCCTGTTGTCCGGTCAGATTTGAATCTAAACCACATAGATATTCAACGGCAGATAGATTTTCATTAAGTAATGAAAGATTCTGATCCAGATAGACAACACTAGCTTTGCAATAAATTTCTCCTGTAAGTGGCGGGATTAAGCCTTGAATAGTTTTGAGTAAAGTGGATTTGCCCGTACCATTTGCACCACGTAAATGCAATTTTTCACCCGTTGATAGAGCTAGATCAATCGGCTTGGTCTTTGTGTAAGTCAGTTGTAATTGCTGGCAACGTAAGATTTCACCTGATTTACCCGTCGTATGAGTAAACTCAAAAGACTGGGATTTAAGATGTTCCAGTTGCGTTTGTTTTTGCTGCAGCTCATCTTTTGCATCTGCAAGCTGTTTGCTCTGCTGTTTGCGCAGGTGTGAAAGCGATTGCTCAGACTGTTCTTTCTTGGCATCCAATAAAATAGGAGCCTGAGAACCAGAGGTTCTTAATTTTTCACCTGTTTTTTTACGCTTTTGTGCTTTCATCTGATTCTGATGCTGTTGTTCTTTCAGCTGTTTTAACTCGCGTTTTTCTTGCTGCACTGCATTTGACAATGCTTCGACTTGTCGCTGATGCTGCTGCTGGTAGAGTGCATAATTGCCACCGTAGTAATGTAGCCCCAGTTGATTTAAGGCAAAAATACCCTGCACATGAGACAGCAACTGTCGATCATGACTGATAATTAAACCGCCGGTAGGGTGTTGTGCCATTTGCTCAATCAACCATTGTCGTCCTTGAGTATCTAAATGATTACTCGGTTCATCTAGAAGAAGATAATGATCTTTAAGAAGAAATAACCGACAAAGCGCAAGCTTGGTTTTTTGGCCTTCACTCAAATGTTGAGTCGATGTATCCAGTGCAGTAGGTAATCCTGCACTTTCTAGCAGGTGTTGCCATTCGGTGGGTAAATGCCAGAGCTGTTCAACTTGATCATAATCGGAAAATGAAGCCGTACCTTGCTGAATCCGTTCAAAGCACTGATATAAATCTTCAATATCCAACACTTGAGCAATGGTATGGGCTTGTACACGCTGAAGCTGAGCAAGATGCTGATGTGGGCATTGCCAGTTAATTTGACCTGAATAAGCGAGTTCAGTCGATTGTCCCTGAAGCAGGGACATCAATAGTGATTTACCTTGACCATTACGTCCAATCAACCCGCAAAACTGATTTAAGGGAAGCTGGAATGAGAGCTGATCAAAGATTTTGTGCTGCGCCAATTCAAGCGATAGATTTGAAACGATACATGCCTGCTGAGTCATAAGAAACCTCATAAACAGGATATGCAAAATAGAGAAATATAGATAATTTTAGGAATGTTGCTAAATGATAGATAAGTCTATTTTGCACATCAAAAATAAAAATGGATTTTGATGATAAAAATAGGACTTACTTCATTGGCGTAATCTCGGGTTGCTGTATTTTTCATCTATTCTATGAGTTAAGCGAGCAAAGGTCAAATTTCAGGATTTTGAAGTGCTGATTAAAAAAACATAAAAAATGCTTGTCAAATGCTGAAATAGTGCGTAATTTAATACTTAGACACAGTTTTTTAGATATTTGAAATAAACATGTTAAAGCATACTGTAAACACAAACGCATACTTTTATTTTTGGCAATATTAATCTTTGCCTGATGCGTTTCGGGCAGCAAAAAGGGTTGCCCAACCAGTTAATACCTGATCGGCAACACCGATCAGGTTTTTTTATGCTTTAACAATCATCATCTTAGGAGAAATAGCATGTACACATTTAATTATTCATATTTTAGCAAGATCACCTGGTTTTACTTTGCAAAAAAATCAACATCGCTTAGATCACTCTCGCTCAAATAAATGAAAAGGACTGCGAAGAAGGCCAGTCCAAAGGAATTGAAAAATGAATGCTTTAAATACTGCTTTGACACAACCACAAACACACACAAAAGAATCAATGCTTAGCTTGCCATCACAACTCAAAGCGCAGTATCCCTTGTCTGCAACTTTAGCGCAGCAAATTTCAAAACATCGTCAAACGATTCAAAATATTTTATCAGGACAAGATCATCGTCTAATGGTGATTACCGGGCCTTGCTCGATTCATGATCCTGTCGCAGTACTCGAATATGCTGATCGACTGCAACAACTCCAAGAACAAGTCAAAGATCAGATTTTCCTGGTGATGCGTGCCTACATTGAAAAACCACGTACCACAGTGGGCTGGAAGGGTTTTTTATACGATCCAAATTTAGATGGATCATCAGATTTACAACTGGGTTTAGAAAAATCCCGCGAACTTTACTTACAATTAATAGAAAAAGGTTTGCCGATTGCCAGTGAGATTCTGAGCCCAATGGCAACGGGTTACTTTGATGACTTGCTAGCTTGGGGTGCAATTGGTGCGCGAACCAGCGAATCACAAATTCACCGTGAAATTGCTAGCCACATGCCATACAGCATTGGTTTTAAAAATGGCACCGATGGCTCGATTCAAATTGCTTTAGATGCGATTCAATCAGCACTGCATGGCCATCAATTCTTAGGGATGACCCAACAGGGTTTGCCTGCGATCCTGCATAGTGCAGGTAATCCATTACCACACTTGATTTTACGCGGCTCAAATCATGGTACTAATTATGATTTGGCGTCAATCCAGTCCATGCATTTCAAACATAAGCATTTACCAGCGCTTGTGATTGATTGTAGTCATGGCAATAGTGCCAAAGATCCGCTAAAACAACCCCAAGTCTTGCAGCAAATCATTGCAGAGCGTGCTGAATCGAAAGTACGCGGTGTCATGATTGAGAGTCATCTGGTGGATGGTAATCAAAAAATTTCCTGTGATATGACCTATGGTCAGTCAGTTACTGATGGTTGTCTGGGTTGGGATAAAACAGCACAGGCTTTGCTGGATGTGGCTGAACAAATGCGACATAAAAACTAAAGCTAAAAAAGCCAGTCATCAGACTGGCTTTTTTTTATTCAGCTTAATTTAAGCGGCCTGAATGGAATGAGCTGCAAGAAAATGACCAATTTCCTGACTAAACTTTCTTGGTTCAGTAATCAGAGGCGTATGCCCAGAGCGTTCGAAATAAACCGCTGTCGCATTTGACAAGCTCTCTGCGATCAGGGTTTGTCCCATTTCAGGGTACAGGGTAGATTCTCGACCAATAAAGAAGGTTGTCGGGCAATTTAACTGGCGAATTGCATCGCGATAATCTTCATCATGGTTAAGATAGTTTTCTACATACCAAAGCAAGTAATCCAGACGTTGAATCGGGAGTAAATACTTTTGTAGGAAAGGACGATTGAGCGCCAGTTTGAAAATTTTCGGACTATAGTTATTACTGCCTTGTAGCTCAATAAAGGCGCCCCATAAGCTCACTAGCTTATAGCGAATATCATTCGGTAAATCTTCAAGCTTCTGTGCGTATTTGTACTCGAGCAACAAGGTTTGAATATCGAGCAGGAGGCTTTTAAATTGCGGATGCTTTTCACCAAATAAGCCATACTGCCAGGATTCATCGACTGAGATCTTTGGCGTTTGGTCAATATGTAAATATGCTTTGAGTTTCTCGGCCAAATTACCATGCTTCATGCCATGCATGGCTGTGGTCGCTCCCATGGAATAGCCCATCAGGATGAACTGATCCAGTTTTAATTGCTCAATGAGACTATTTACATCATTCCAGTGGCTCGAAATTGCATCGAGATCCGGAATCGCACAATGTTTTGAACCGCCAAAACCGCGCCAGTCTGGAATGATAAATTCATATTGTTTGCGATTGGCAAATAAGAAAGGCAGCCATTGCCAGCTTTGCATGCCCAGACCTGACAACACCAGCACAGGTTCACCTTCACCGACACGTCGTACAAATAATTTTTCCTGATCCGGCATGCTATAAAATGGCATTATTGTTCTCCAGTCTCGTTTGCTTCCTCAAACTTTTTCAATTGAGGGATCATCTGTTCCAACCATTTTATCCATTCACTTTCTGTAATGATACCAAGTTCAAGAATCATTTTATGGATGAACAGCACACGGTTGGTGGGTTCGCTATTGTCAAAATCTTTAGCATGAATGGCTTGATAAAGGCTTAATTTTTCCTTATGAAGCGATAGATGGCGTTCCAGCTCCGGCAAAATGCTATTGCCGCCCAGTTGAGCTTCAGCCCTTAACCTGACCATAAGATCATCGCGTAATTGTGCAGGTTCGCTTTGCTGTTCAATCCATGCAGCCAGTTGTATTCTACCCAGTTGTTCCACTTGATAGGTCTTTTTTCGGCTATTTGCAGCTTGTTCTTCTAATGTCGAAATCCATCCTTTTTTCAGCATACCATTGAGTTCACGATATATTTGCTGATGAGTCGCATTCCAAAAGAAGCCCATTGAGCGGTCAAAGCGACGAGCCAGTTCAAAACCTGTGCTCGGTTTCTCTAATAGGCTGGTCAATAAAACATGGGCGAGTGACATGATGTTCCATAATAAAAAATGACTCATCAGAATTATGCAATATGTTGCATAAAAATCAAATCTTGTTTATAACTTTA
Source organism: Acinetobacter sp. WC-323 (assembly GCF_000314615.1). Classification (NCBI taxonomy): domain Bacteria; kingdom Pseudomonadati; phylum Pseudomonadota; class Gammaproteobacteria; order Moraxellales; family Moraxellaceae; genus Acinetobacter; species Acinetobacter sp. WC-323. Next base: position 122,739 of record NZ_AMZS01000046.1, on the reverse strand, counting down.
TGCAACAAGTTGCATTAGCAAGCAGAATGCGAGCCAAAGGAGAAAACATGTCAGCTTATCCACATTTATTAAAGCCACTTGATTTGGGCTTTACCACTTTAAAAAACCGTGTGCTTATGGGGTCTATGCATGTTGGCTTGGAAGAAGCACCTCAAGGTTATGAGCGTATGGCTGCATTCTATGCGGAACGTGCCAAAGGGGATGTTGGATTAATTGTCACTGGCGGGATTTCACCAAACGATGCTGGCCTGACTTTCGCGCATGCGTCTAAGCTCGATAGTATTGACGAAGCAGACAAACATAAAGTGATTACCCAAGCTGTGCATGAGGCGGGCGGTAAGATTGCCATGCAGATTTTGCATACTGGCCGTTATTCTTATCAGCCTGAGATTGTGGCACCCTCTGCGATTCAGGCGCCAATTAACCCGATTAAACCCAAAGCCCTCACTTCAGCCGAAGTGCAGCAAACCATCGATGACTTTGCCAACTGCGCCAAGCTTGCCCAATATGCAGGCTATGATGGGGTTGAAATCATGGGCTCGGAAGGTTACCTGATCAATGAATTTATTGCGGCCCGTACCAACCATCGTGATGACGAATGGGGCGGTAGCTATGAAAACCGTATTCGTTTCCCGATTGAAATCGTAAAGCGGACCCGTGCGTTGGTCGGTGAGAACTTCATCATTATTTATCGCTTGTCGATGCTGGATCTGGTTGAAGGTGGTTCAACGCTGGAAGAAGTGATTCAACTGGCGAAAGAAATTGAAAAAGCGGGTGCAACCATTATCAATACAGGGATTGGCTGGCACGAAGCGCGTATTCCCACCATTGCAACCAAAGTACCGCGTGCAGCATTTACATGGGTGACTGAAAAGCTCAAAGGTGAAGTTTCAGTTCCTTTGATTACTTCAAACCGTATCAATACGCCTGAAATGGCGGAACATGTATTGGCCTCTGGTCATGCAGATATGGTGTCTATGGCACGTCCAATGCTGGCCGATCCTGAGTTCGTATTAAAGGCCAGTGAAGGCCGTAGCGATGAGATCAATACCTGTATCGGTTGTAACCAGGCCTGTTTAGACCATATCTTCTCTATGAAGATTGCCACATGTTTAGTCAACCCCCATGCGTGTTATGAAACTGAACTGATTTTCAAAGAAACCCATGCAGTCAAAAATATTGCAGTGATTGGTGCTGGTCCAGCAGGTTTGAGCTTTGCGGTGTATGCGGCCAGTCGTGGTCATAAAGTAAAAGTCTTTGATGCCAGCAACCAGATTGGTGGGCAATTCAATATCGCCAAAACCATTCCGGGTAAAGAAGAATTCTACGAAACCTTACGCTATTTCAAACGCCAGATTGAATTACAGCCGAATATTGAGTTAGTGCTGAATCATACAGCCACTTACGAAGAGCTAAGTCAGGCCAACTATGATGATATCGTGATTGCAACAGGTGTAACACCGCGTCAATTACAATTCGAAGGTATTGATCATCCTAAAGTGTTGAGCTATATCCAGGTCTTAAAAGAGCGTGTACCTGTCGGTAAGCGTGTTGCCATTATTGGTGCCGGTGGTATTGGTTTTGATACTGCAGAATATCTAACTCACGAAGGGGATAGTGGCAGCTTAAACCCTGAAAAGTTCTATGCAGAGTGGGGAATTGATACAACTTACCAGCATGTCGGCGGATTAAAAGCAGCTGAGTTGGAAAAGTCTGAACGTGAAATTTACTTATTACAACGTAAGACAGCATCTGTTGGCGCTGGTTTAGGTAAAACTACGGGCTGGATTCACCGTACTGGCTTAAAACATCGTGATGTGAAAATGATTGCAGGAGCAAGCTACGACAAGGTTGACGACCAAGGTCTACATATTACCGTCGATGGTCAGAGCCGGGTGCTTGAGGTAGACAATGTGGTGATTTGTGCGGGTCAGGAATCCTATACTGCAATGTTCGACCAACTTAAAGCAGATGGTAAAAATGTTCATCTGATTGGGGGCGCGAAAGAAGCAGGTGAGCTGGATGCCAAACGTGCAATTCGTCAAGGTGCTGAATTAGCAGCTGTTTTATAAGGTGGAAATGAGTATTTTCTCATGAGAGGAAGTGCTCATTCACTTTTAGATAGGAAGGAAAATAACAATGACACTTGAAACAACAAAACAAGCCTTAGCAATCTGGCATGACATGATCAAAGCTGGCGATTTGTCTGCGTTGAATGACTTGCTCGCAGAAGATGTGGTATTCCGCTCACCCGTTGCTTATAAACCTTATGAAGGCAAACATGTGGTCTTTTTTATTTTGACCAATGTGATTCAGGTATTTGAGAACTTTACTTATCACCGTGAATTTTATACTGAAGATGGTGAGAATGTAGTGCTGGAATTTAGTGCTAATGTCAGCGGGAAATCGCTCAAGGGTATTGATATGATTCGTTTTAATGCGCAAGGAAAAATCATTGATTTTGAAGTCATGATCCGTCCGATGAGTGGTTTGGCAGCATTGGCAGAGAAGATGGGCGCAAGATTTGCCAAGTATCAACCCAACTAAAGTGCTAAAAATAGCCTAAGTAATATAAAGAGATTTAAAATGTGGTTAAAACTTTCAACTTTGGCTTTATTGCCTGTATTACTCATTCAGGGTACGAAAGTTCGTAAAAATACACCACGACTTTTAGAGGCCGATGGCGCGCGCGAAGGTATTATTGGCCAAGGCAAGCCATTGTCTCTGCTGATTATCGGAGATTCAGCTGCTGCAGGCGTGGGAGTGGAAACCCAACAACAGGCTTTATCGGGCGCCATCATTTCCGAGTTGCAAAATGAATATCGCTTACAATGGAAACTGCAAGCAAAAACAGGCGATACCACTGCACAAGTTTACCAAACAGTACAACAGTTAGATCAGCAATGTTATGATGTAATCGTCACCTCGATTGGTGTCAATGACGTCACCAAACTGACTTCGGCAAAGTCTTGGTTGAAACAGCAAAAACAACTTTTTAGTTATATCCAACAACAGTTTCAGCCCAAGCTTATTATTGTGTCTGGTGTACCACCGATGCAGCATTTTCCAGCCTTGCCGAATCCTTTGGCCTGGTTATTTGGACAATATGCAGAACAGATGAATCAAGTATTACAACAATGGCTGGCGCCGCAGCCACAATTTCATTTCATTCAATATGATGTAGAAACTTTTCAGGCGATGAATCTGCCAATGGCCAGCGATGGTTTTCATCCTGGCAAAGAAATTTATGCCATCTGGGGACAACAGGTCGCTACTTTAGTGCGACAAACATTTACTCATCATTAGAGGCGGTACTAGATATGGGTATATCAGCTTTAGATAAAATCAAAGTTTTAGGTTCAGAACTTTTTGATACAGTGCTCGGTGCCGAACAACCGAAAATGTATTATGACCCTAAAGGGAAAATTAAAGATGTTCTGGAAAAATTACCGCAATTAAAGCAAAAATATCGTCCAACACCGTGGCTGAGCAATACCCATCTCCATCTTCTGTATTTTGATGTGATTCGTAAAAAGATGGTCAAACTCAAATATGATCGAATCGAGCAATTGCACATGCAGGATGGTGGGGTAACGGCAATTGCATGGTATGGCTATGATTTACCGGCAGATACGCCAACGGTTGTGATCATGCATACCATTACTGGGACACCTGAGAGTATGCGCGAACTGGTCAAAGACTTGCATGAATATACCGGATGGAGAATTGCGCTGTGTTTGCGCCGTGGTCATGCGGGGTTACCGATGCCTGTGCCACGCATTTCACTATTTGGTTCGACCAGTGATCTAAAAGAACAATTGGCGCATATTCAAGGCTTGTTTCCGGAATCAGACTTATATGCCGTTGGTTCTTCTGCGGGTACCGGTTTGCTAGTACGCTATCTCGGTGAACAAGGTGCAGATACACCGTTCAAAGCTGCATTTGCAATGTGTCCAGGCTATAACACAGAAATTGGCTTTAAGAATGTTCATCCATTTTATAGCAAGATGATGACCAAGAAGCTGTTTAAATACTTCATTTATCCCTATCAGAACACATGGACACAGCTTGCATCTATAGAAAAAGTGCTTGCCACAACCAGCCTGGAAGAGTTTGAGAAAGAATATTTTGAAATGGCAGGATTTCAGGATTATCAAAGTTATTGTCAGGCCATCAACCCGATCTATGTATTTGAAAATGTCAAAATTCCATTGATGATTTTGAATGCCGAAGATGATCCAGTATGCTCAATCAAGAATCTGGAGCCATATAAAGAAGCCATACAGCAGATGGAAAATATAGCCGTGGTCACCACCAAGAAGGGTAGTCATTGCGGTTTCTATGAAACGTTAAGTGTAAAATCCTGGGCTTCACGTTTGATGGCTGATTTCTTTAAGAACTATTAATGTTGTAGAAATAAAAAAGCCATGAGCTGTAATTGAGTCAGCTCATGGCTTTTTACAGCAAGCGATTAAAACATTAGTTGTTTAATGCAGGCGTAGCAGCAGCAATGGCAGCGGCAACAGCATCATCTTCACTTTGAGCTGGTGTAGATGATTTTGGCGCTTTTGCAGTTGGTTCAGCTTTAGGCTGCTCTACTTTCGCTGGTTTTGGTTCAGCTTTTACAGATTGCTCAGCTTTAGGCTGTTCTGTCTTAGCCGGTTTTGGTTGTTCAGTACGTGGCGTTTCGGTTGCATCAGGTGTTTCAGTCTGAGCAGGGCGGATTTCACGACGAATTTCAGTGGTGGTATTTTCAGTTTGTTCACGCGTTGTTTCAACAGCAGCCGCAGGAGCCTCTTGCTTATCAACACTTTCTAGCGATTCAAACTCCTGAATTTGTTCAGGTTCAGGTTGTGGCTGAGTTTGAGTTTCAGTCGTGGTCTGGTCTTGCTGCTCTTCGTTTTTAGGTTCTTCTTTTTTCACGCACGCAGTTAATAAAAGACCAGTCGCCAGTGCTGCACAAATTAAAAGTTTTTTATTTGCCATTGCTAAAACAACATATTGAATAAGGACAGCCGCAATTATAACAGTAAAAGTAAGTGAAGAAATCCCCATGCTTTGTTGAGTTTGTTTATATTTTATAATTGCTTGCAAATTGTCGTCAGCCGAATGGTTCATTTGTAGAAATTGAAAAACAGATTTTTAACGGCGTTGAGGACAAATTTGCACGATGAAACGTAATTTAAGGATGAAAAATCGACAAATCCCGTAAATTTTTATCGAAAATGCTGATAGAATAACCAGTTGTTTATAGTTCTTTGAATTGATGCGGTTTGACTTTGCTTTATAGGGGCAGAGTACAGTAAAATTGCCCAACATTGTAGGCCGATTTCGGCTCGATTGTACGAGAAACTCAATGACCCATTTTATTTTTGTCACTGGTGGTGTGGTTTCATCACTAGGTAAAGGTATTTCTGCTGCTTCTGTTGCTGCACTTTTGGAAGCTCGTGGCTTAAAAGTCACTATGGTAAAAATGGATCCATACATTAATGTCGATCCAGGTACCATGAGTCCATTTCAGCATGGTGAAGTTTTCGTCACAGAGGATGGTGCTGAAACTGACTTAGATTTGGGATATTACGAACGTTTCTTACGTCGTGCGAAAATGACCAAACTGAATAACTTTACCAGCGGTCGTGTATATCAGGACGTTTTAAACAAAGAACGTCGTGGTGACTACCTGGGTGGTACGGTTCAAGTTATTCCACATATTACCGATAACATTAAAGAACGCGTACTTCGCGCAGGTGAAGGTTACGACGTTGCAATCGTTGAGATTGGTGGTACTGTTGGTGATATCGAATCACTTCCATTTATGGAATCAGTCCGTCAGCTTATGGTTGAGTTGGGTCATAAACGCACAATGCTGATGCATTTGACCTTGTTACCCTATATCAAATCTGCTGCGGAATTGAAAACCAAGCCAACCCAGCATTCTGTGAAAGAACTTCTTTCAATTGGTATTCAGCCAGATATCCTGATCTGCCGTACTGAATACGATGTCGATGTTGATACCAAACGTAAAATTGCATTGTTCACCAATGTTGAAGCGCGTGCCGTTGTGGTATGTAAAGATGCTAAAACCATTTATCAAATTCCACGTACATTCTACGAACAGAATGTTGATGACTTGATTTGCGAACGTTTTGGTTTCAATGATCTTCCAGAAGCAAATCTTGAAGATTGGGACAATGTTGTTGAAGCATTATTGAATCCTGAATACACAGTACGTGTTGCAATGGTCGGTAAATATGTAGAACTTCCAGATGCTTATAAATCTGTAAACGAAGCACTTCTACATGCAGGTATCCAGAACCGCGTTAAAGTTCAGATTGATTATGTCAATGCTGAAGAGCTTGAACAGCAAGACATTAGTGTTTTAAGTACAGCTGATGCGATCTTGGTCCCAGGTGGTTTTGGTGAGCGCGGTACTGAAGGCAAAATGAAAGCGATTCAGTATGCACGTGAAAACAAGATTCCATTCCTTGGCATCTGTTTAGGTATGCAATTGGCCGTGATTGAATATGCACGTAACGTTGCAGCGATGCCAGAAGCAAGTTCAACAGAATTTAACCGTTCAACCAAATATCCATTGATTGGTTTAATCACTGAATGGTTAGACGAACGTGGTGAGTTACAGCAACGTAGCCTTGAGTCTGACTTGGGCGGTACCATGCGTTTGGGTGCACAAAAATCAGAACTGGTTGAAGGCACCAAGACCCGTGAAGTCTATGGCAAAGCTGAAATTACTGAGCGTCATCGCCATCGTTATGAAATGAACGATCGTTTTATCCCGGCACTTGAACAAGCTGGTATGAAAATTTCAGGTTATTCATCAGTACAACATTTAGTTGAAACTGTAGAAATTCCTGAACATCCTTGGTTTATTGCTGTACAATTCCACCCGGAATTTACAAGTTCACCACGTGATGGACACCCATTATTTGCTAGTTTTATCGGGGCTGCTAAAAATCAGCACCAAAAGTAAATACTGAGTTTTAAATAAACTGGGATAGTTTAAATGTCACAATTAAAACCACAAGAAGTTGTACGTTTAGGCGATATACAAATGGCAAATCATTTGCCATTTGTATTATTTGGCGGAATGAACGTACTTGAATCGAAAGATTTAGCATTTGAAATTGCTGAAACGTATGTTGATATTTGCAAACGCTTAGATATTCCTTACGTGTTCAAGGCAAGCTTTGACAAGGCAAATCGTTCGAGCCTGAATTCATTCCGTGGCCCCGGTCTGGAAAAGGGCATCGAATGGTTGGCAGATATTAAAAAGCATTTTAATGTGCCAATCATTACCGATGTCCATGAACCTTACCAGGCAGCGCCTGTCGCTGAAGTTGCAGACATTATCCAGCTTCCTGCCTTCCTTAGTCGTCAGACTGATCTTGTTGAAGCAATGGCAAAAACCCAAGCCATTATCAATATCAAAAAAGCACAGTTCTTAGCGCCACATGAAATGCGTCATATCTTGCATAAATGTCTGGAAGCCGGGAATGACAAACTCATTCTTTGTGAACGTGGTTCAGCTTTTGGCTACAACAACCTGATTGTAGATATGCTTGGCTTTGACACCATGAAAGAAATGAATGTGCCAGTATTCTTTGATGTAACCCATGCTTTACAAACACCAGGCGGACGTGCTGATTCCGCGGGTGGCCGTCGTGCGCAAATCACAACCTTAGCACGTTCGGGTATGGCAACCGGTTTAGCGGGTTTATTCCTGGAAGCGCATCCGGAACCGGAAATTGCAAAATGTGATGGACCATGTGCATTGCGTTTATCTCAGCTTGAGCCATTCTTGGCACAATTAAAAGAATTGGATACTTTAGTTAAAGGATTCAAAAAGTTAGACACCCACTGATGCAATAACTTGCATCTTGTTTTTCATTCAACAGAGGAATTGTTCATGAGCCAAATCGTTGACATCCGTGCACGTGAAATTTTGGATTCTCGTGGTAACCCAACCATCGAAGCAGACGTTATTTTAGAATCTGGTGTTGTTGGTCGTGCATGTGCACCATCTGGTGCTTCAACTGGTTCTCGTGAAGCTTTAGAACTTCGTGATGGCGATAAAGCACGTTATTTGGGTAAAGGTGTTAAAACTGCGGTTAATAACGTAAATACGATTATCCGTGACGCTTTAGTGGGCAAATCAGTATTTGAACAAAAAGACATCGATAATACGATGATCGAACTTGATGGTACTGAAAATAAAGAAAAATTAGGTGCTAACGCAACTTTAGCTGTGTCATTGGCTGCTGCTCGCGCTGCTGCTGAAGAAAAGAAAATTCCTCTTTTCCAATATATCGCAGATCTTCGTGGTCAAACGACTTTGACGATGCCTGTACCAATGATGAATATCATCAATGGTGGTTCGCATGCAGATAACAATGTTGATATTCAAGAGTTCATGATTGAGCCTGTAGGTTTCACATCATTTGCTGAAGCATTACGTGCAGGTGCAGAAATCTTCCATTCGCTTAAATCAGTTTTAAACAAAAAAGGTTTAAACACTGCTGTAGGTGATGAAGGTGGTTTTGCGCCAAACTTGCGTTCAAACGAAGAAGCGATCACTGTTATTCTTGAAGCGATTGGTCAAACAGGTTACAAAGCTGGTTCTGATATCATGCTGGCACTTGACTGTGCTTCTTCAGAATTCTACAAAAATGGTCAATATGTCCTTGCGGGTGAAGGCAATAAAGCATTCACAAGCAACCAGTTCTCTGACTATTTAGCTGGTCTTGTAAACCAGTACCCAATTATTTCGATTGAAGATGGTCTAGATGAATCTGACTGGGAAGGCTGGAGCTACTTAACATCAATCCTGGGTGACAAAATCCAGTTGGTTGGCGACGATTTATTCGTAACCAATCCTAAGATTTTACAACGTGGTATTAATGAGAAAGTCGGTAACTCGATTCTGATCAAATACAACCAGATTGGTACATTGACTGAAACTTTAGATGCAATCTACCTTGCGAAAGCCAATGGCTATAGCACTGTAATTTCACACCGTTCAGGTGAAACTGAAGATTCAACAATTGCTGACTTGGCAGTTGGTACAGCAGCGGGTCAAATCAAGACTGGTTCTCTCTGCCGTTCTGACCGTGTCGCGAAATATAACCAATTGCTTCGTATTGAAGAGTTAACGAAAGCAGCTTACCGCGGTAAAGCTGAATTCAAAGGTCTAAAATAAGGTCAAATACTCTATGTTGAAAACTTCTGATCATCTTTCTTTACAAAAGAGAGAAACTCTGCAAATTCATAATCCTATAGAATTCGCAGATGATCTTCCTTTCAGAAGGATGTAGGGGCTTTTTCATGTTAGAGATATTTCGATCGACCTCGAGTAAATTGATTCTGTTGCTTGCAGTCGTTTTGGTTGCAAGCTTACAGTACCAATTCTGGTTAGGTGAGGGTGGTTATTTCCCTCACCAAGCCTTAACTCAGCAAATCAGTCAGCAAGCTGAAATTAATACTGAGTTAAAAGAACGTAATCGTATTTTGGCAGCCGAAGTGTTTGATTTGAAAAATGGCAGCGAAGCGATTGAAGAGCATGCCCGTCTAGACTTAGGTTTAATTAAGCCAAATGAAACCTTTGTACAAATGAGTACAATTAGTACCCATTACAAACCGATTTATATTGATCCAAACGCAAAAGAAGATACGGCAACCAATGAAAACCCAGACTAAGCTGTGGGCGGTTGTACCAGCAGCGGGATCGGGCAGTCGTTTTTCCAAAACCGAATTAAAACAATATCAGTATATTCAAAATCATACTGTGCTTGAGCATACCGTTAATCGCCTTCATACACTTGAGCTGGCCGGATGTGTACTGGCCATTGGTGAGCAAGATCATTTTGCCGCGACACTAGCATTTCAACATAAAGATAAACTGCATTTTTGTGAAGGTGGTGCAGAGCGTGTGCATTCTGTTTTAAATGCTTTGATGTATTTATCTGAAATCGCAGATGAAAATGACTGGGTACTGGTTCATGATGCGGCTCGTCCGTGTGTAACGACAGATTGTTTAACCCGTCTGGTTGAATCTGCACAGCATTCAAATCAAAGTTCAATTCTGGCCATTCCTGTTCGTGATACCTTAAAGCAGGTTGCACAGCAAAATCTGATTGATAAAACGGTAAGCCGTGAACTGTTATGGCAAGCCCAAACCCCGCAAATGGCGAGATTGGGGGTACTAAAAAATGCCATTGAACAGGCTCTGGCTGATCATGTTGTGATAACAGATGAAGCCAGTGCTTTGGAATATACACAGCAACCTGTGCAAGTGGTACAGGGAAGATCGGACAACATTAAAATCACCTATGCCGATGATCTGGAACTGGCACGACTGATTCTACAATCTCAAAATCCATCTTAGATTTTAATTTTTTAGCTAAAAGGCAGGGTTAAGATGTTCTCTTTATAAATAGCCTAAGTAAACTTAAGTGAAGTTTACTGTTTTTTTACATTAACCTAAATGACAAAAAACTGACGATTTGTTAAATTTGAATAACATACTTAACAATGGATCAATAAATGAAAAAATTATTACTTGCGGGCCTTTTTACTTTTTCTTTAGTGGGCTGTGCAACGACTCCTCAACAACCACAAGAGACTGCTCAAGAAACGATTCGTTATTCTACCAGTCCATGCTTTGGCGCTTGTCCAATCTATTCTGTTGAGATTACTCCTGAAGGTGCTGTTCATTTTGATGGTAAACAGTACACCAAAGTGACTGGAACTCAGGATTTAAAAGTTGATCCTTCTGTTTATAAAAAGCTTCAGCAAGAGCTTCAAACTTATCGTCCTGCCACAGGTGCAAGTGTTAAAACCACCGGTTGTGCAGAAACTGCAACTGACCAGCAAAGTGCATATTTTGCATGGAAACAAGCGGACGGTACGGTAACAAAGCTGAGCCATTACACCGGCTGTATTTCACCAGCAAATGCTGAGTTGAACAAAGTAATTGAAAAATTACCTAAATTAATCGGTATTGAAGACTTAGTACGTTAAGCTGGTTTTTGGCTTAATTAAAAGGCTTGATTACTTAAAGTAGTTAAGCCTTTTTTTATAAAGTAAATTAATTGCTTTAATTAATTTCATAAATAATATATTATAAAAATATATAATGATTTTATGGTGACACATGTCTGGCATTATCCTAGCGCTCCTCGGTGGGGCCCTTATTGGTCTGGCTGTTGTTGGCTATTTATATGTAAATGGTCGAGTTGCTGGCATCAGTGGTTTAATTTCACAAATTTTACACCCTCAATCCTTTGTCGGAAGTTCTGCTTTCTGGTTTTTACTGGGACTCATGGGTACGCCTTTCATTTATCAACTATTCTTAAAACCACAGATTGATTTGAATTCTTCTCCGGTTGTGTTGATGGTAGCAGGTTTACTGGTGGGCTTTGGTACACGTTTAGGTTCTGGTTGTACCAGCGGTCATGGAATTTGTGGAATTAGCCGTTTATCTCTGCGTTCAATGATTGCAACTATGACCTTTATGTTGGCAGGAATGTTAACCGTTTATGTCTTACGCCATCTATTCGGAGCAATATAATGAAAAACTTATTTGCCTTTATCTTTGGCAGTATATTTGCATTAGGTTTGATTATTTCCGGCATGTCTAATCCAGCAAAAGTATTAAGTTTTTTAGATATCTTTGGTGATTGGGATATCAGTTTAATGTTTGTAATGATTGGTGCAATTGCTGTGGCATTCATTCCTTTTCAAAAAGCAATCCGTCATCCTAGAACGATCTCGGGTGAAACCATCGTCTTACCTCAAAATCGCCAGATTGATAAAAAGCTTATTGTCGGCGCTGTACTATTTGGAATCGGCTGGGGAATTGCAGGGATCTGCCCGGCACCCGCGATTACCTTGATCGGACTGGGTTATACCCAAATCTGGTATTTCATTATTGCCATGTTAATCGGTATGTTTATTCATCATCTTTGGGCTAAATCGCGAGGAGAGTAGCAATGTCAAATCCATTAGTAAAAGCTTTTTTTGATAACGATAGTCATACTTTTAGCTATGTTGTGACTGATCCAGAAACTCTCCATTGTGCAATTATCGATAGTGTACTGGATTATGATGCAGCTTCTGCGACAACTTCCACTACACATGCGGATGAAATCATTGCTTACATTCGGCATCATGCGCTTCAAGTACAATGGATTCTGGAAACGCACGTACATGCGGACCATTTAACCGCTTCGCAATATTTAAAGTCACAACTTGGCGGAAAGATTGCCATGAGTGAGAAAATTGCAGTGGTTCAGGAAACTTTCAGTGCGATCTATCATCTTGATATAAAGCATTTTAATTCCCAACAAATATTTGATCATCTATTTAAGGATAATGAATCTTTCAAGATTGGGCAGTTAGAGGCATACAATATTCCAACGCCAGGTCATACCCCGGCATGCTTGAGCTATGTGATAGGGGATACCGTTTTTATCGGTGATACCCTGTTTATGCCTGATTATGGTACAGCACGCTGTGATTTCCCTAAAGGCAGTGCAGACCAGTTATTTGATTCGATACAAAAACTTTATCAATTACCTGAACAGACCCGGGTTTTTCTTTGTCATGACTATAAACCAGAAGGGCGCGAAGAATATATTTGCGAAACCAGCATTCAAGCACAAAAACAGTCCAATATTCATTTAAATGCCAACACCCGGAAACAGGAGTTTGTGCGTAAGCGGCAGGAGCGTGATGCAACTTTATCGATGCCCAAGCTAATTTTGCCTGCGATTCAGATCAACATGGATGCAGGGCGTTTTCCTGAACCAGAAGCCAATGGAATTCGTTATTTAAAACTTCCTTTAAATTATTTCAAATCCTGATGCATTGAAACTGTGGCAAAGTATTGCCACCTTGATATTTAGACTCAAAATAGCCTAAGTAAATATAAAGATTTAAAAAGCAGCACAAGCAATCGTCAATAAAAATCAAAACAAAAATTTTGTACTTTATGAAAGGGCTATGTTAAAACTAGCTCTTATTTTGGAACTCGTAGCAGTTAGGATATAAAAATGACCATCATCTATTTAGTCAGACATGGCCAGGCTTCATTTGGCAAAACTAATTATGATGAGCTGTCAGAAAATGGTGAAGCACAAGCCAAACTTTTGGGTCAATATTTTAAGAATATTTTTACTGAACAGCCTTTTATCGTCTCAGGCAGTATGAAACGTCACCAGCAAACCACACAAATCTCTTTGCGCGAGTGTTTTCCTGAAGCGTTGTATAAAACAGATGGTTTATGGAATGAGTTTAATCATCAGCAGGTCTTTTCATTGTATGAACCGAGATTTTCCCAGCCAGAAGTATTAAAGCAGGATATCTTTAAAGAGGTCGACCCTAGAGCTTATCTGGCACAAATCTTTGATAAGGCGATTGAGCGCTGGGCTGATGAAGCGTTTCATCATGAATACGATGAATCATGGCCTATTTTTAAAACCAGAGTAGATCAGGCTTTACAGAATTTATGTATAGAATTAGCTGAACAGCAGCCTAAAGAAGCGATCGTATATACGTCTGGTGGTGTAATTTCCGTGATTATCGGAAAACTACTTGAACTAAGCGTGCAACGTACTTTTGCACTCAGCTGGTCGATTGCCAATACGAGCGTGACTACATTAAAACTGAATAATGGCCAACTTCAGCTCATCAGCATGAATGAACATCAATTTATTAAATCAAAAAATCCGGACTTGTTAACCTGGCTCTAAACAAGAGCTGGGTATCATATTGATTTTGTATTTAAGCTAATCATCATCAGAAGCAATAGAAGTGACTTAAGGTTATGGTCAATGTGATATTAATAAATTTAGTCCCTAGATTAGTTTTGGTCTAATGTATGCATATTACAGTAATATAAAAATCAATAATGGCATTAAAAATGATTTGATAACAGCTAGCCATACGATCCAGTATATTCATACAGCATCCCAATGTCGTAAAGATGAAGATTCCGGGTACAAAACTGGTTTCGGTCAGTCAAGGTACAGCCACTTTAAAAGATGCAGTTGATAGTGCCTTTGAAGAGTATTTAAAAGATTCGAAAAACTATATCTATGCGATTGGTTCAGTGGTGGGTCCACACCCGTTTCCTAAAATGGTACGTGACTTCCAGTCAATTATTGGCAAGGAAATCAAACAACAATCCAATGCGCATTTTGGTCAGAATCCTGATTATGTGGTGGCTTGCGTCGGTGGTGGCTCAAATGCGATTGGTGCATTTACTGCATTTTTAAACGAAACTGATGTCAAACTGGTGGGTGTAGAGCCAGCAGGTCATGGGCTGGATACTGATAAGCACTCTGCAACGCTGACCTTGGGCAAGCCGGGGCAGATTCATGGTATGGCATGTTATGTACTGGAAGATGAGCACGGTGAACCCTTACCAGTACATTCGATTGCATCGGGACTGGATTATCCAGGTGTCGGGCCACAACATAGTTACCTGAAAGAGCTGGGCCGTGTGAACTATGAAACGGCGACGGATCAAGAATGTCTTGATGCATTTATGACACTTTCACGGGTGGAAGGGATTGTACCGGCACTGGAAAGTTCACATGCCGTGGCATGGGCTTTACGTGAAGCCCCTAAAATGGAGAAGAACATCAAGATCGTGGTCAATCTTTCAGGTCGTGGTGATAAAGACTCGGACTATGTGGCAGAAAAGCTAGGCCTATAAGTTCTGACTGAATATCTCATGTTAATAGGCCGCTTCTTGTAGAGAGGCGGTTTTTTTATTGTTAAATCAATCTTAATCCCGTTAGAATAAAGCGTTTTGCAATTAGCACTTTTGGAGACGCCTAAGTGGAGCGACCGACAATCAGCCCTGAACATTTACAAGAAGCGGCTGAAAACCTAGTAACCATTCGAGATTTTATCCGTTTTGGGGTAACTGCAATGCGTCAATATGACGCACACTTAGGTCAAGGCACTCAGGACTATTTTGCCGAGAGTGCTGCATTGGTACTACAAACATTGTCACTTGAGTGGAAAGCGGATGCTGAGATTCTTGATGCGAAGTTACTGCCAAGTGAAAAAGCGGAATTCCTGAGCTTATTAGAACGTCGTATCAATGACCGTATTCCAACCTCATATTTATTAAACCTGGCGTATTTCTTCAATAAGCCATTTTATGTCGATGAGCGCGTGCTGATTCCACGTTCACCCATTGCCGAGTTGATTGAGCAGCGTTTTGCACCATACTGCCTTGATGAGAATGGTCGTATGCTGGAAGCGTTAAACAACTTACCTGAAAATAATAATCCAAAAACACCGCAACGTATTCTGGATATGTGTACGGGTTCAGGTTGTATCGCGATTGCCTTGGCTTATGCTTATCCGGATGCTGAAGTGGATGCAACAGATATCTCCAAAGAAGCGTTGGAAGTAGCTTCAATTAATACCGAGCATCACGATAAGCAATATCAGGTGGCTTTGCTTGAATCAGATTTGTTCTCGAAGATTCCTGCTGAAAATCAATATGACCTGATCGTGAGCAATCCGCCATATGTCGATGCCGAAGATATGGCTGATTTGCCGGAAGAGTTCTTGCATGAGCCTGAGCTCGCGCTTGCTGCGGGTCAGGATGGTCTGGATCTGGTTCGTAAAATGTTGGCTCAAGCGGCAGATTATCTAACAGAAGATGGCTTGATCGTGATTGAAGTGGGTAATTCTGAATGGGCAATGCGCCAGAACTTCAACACCGTTGACTTCCATTGGCTGACTTTCCAGAAAGGTGGTTCTGGTATTTTTGCATTAACTGCTGAACAATGCCGTCGTTATAAAGAATTATTTCAGCAATCCGTTCAAAATTAAGAGGCGATAAAACATGGCAGGGAATAGTATTGGGCAACTGTTTCGAGTAACAACCTGTGGTGAGTCACATGGTGTTGGCTTGATGGCAATTGTCGATGGGGTGCCACCTGGTCTTGAGCTTTGTGAAGCCGATTTGCAAAAAGATCTTGATCGCCGTAAACCGGGAACGTCAAAGTTTGCGACGCAACGAAAAGAACCGGATCAGGTCGAGATTATCTCGGGTGTGTTTGAAGGTAAAACCACAGGCACATCGATCGGTTTGTTGATCCGGAACACCGATCAGAAATCCAAAGATTACGGCAATATTGCCCAAACATTCCGTCCGGGCCATGCGGACTATACCTATACGCAAAAATACGGCTTCCGTGACTATCGTGGCGGTGGTCGTTCAAGTGCGCGTGAAACTGCCATGCGTGTTGCTGCGGGTGCGATTGCCAAGAAATATCTTGCTGAAAAGTTTGGTATTGATATTCGTGGACATGTCACACAAATTGGTAATGAAGTTGCAGAAAAACTGGATTGGGCGGAAGTATCAAATAATCCGTTCTTCTGTGGTGATGTAGATGCCGTTCCGCGTTTTGAGCAGCTGGTCACTGCTTTACGTGAGCAAGGCACCAGTTGTGGTGCCAAACTTGAAATCGTTGCTGAAAAAGTACCTGTGGGTTGGGGCGAACCCGTATTTGATCGTTTAGATGCAGATATTGCTCATGCCATGATGAGTATCAATGCGGTTAAAGGTGTTGAGATTGGTGACGGCTTTGCAGTTGCCGGGCAGTTTGGTCATGAAACCCGTGATGAGCTGACCACAGACGGTTTCCTTGCCAATCATGCTGGCGGTATCTTGGGGGGAATTTCCAGTGGGCAGACCATCCGTGTTGCGATTGCATTAAAGCCGACTGCAAGTATTACCACGCCAGGTAAAACCATTACCATTGATCGTGAAAATACCGATGTATTGACCAAAGGTCGTCATGATCCGTGTGTGGGTGTGCGTGCAACGCCGATTGCTGAAGCGATGCTGGCGATTGTATTAATGGATCACTTTTTAAGACATCGAGCTCAAAATGCCGATGTGGTTGCTCCATTTAAACCCATCGAACCTTAATATAAAAAAAGATTAAGCCACACAAATAATTTATTATATGTGTGGCTTACGTCTCATTATCATTCAGTTTAAAATTAAAGTAATTTAACCTGTATTTAATAATATACATCCATTATAAAGTTTCTGAAATTATATTATTAGTTGACGCAATATGATATTGATTGCGACCATTACTTTTCGCGATATATAACGCATGATCCGCTTGCGCAATAAACTCTGACAGGCTATCTCCAATTTTTGGCATCATGGTAGCAGCCCCCACACTGATGGTCACATATTTGGAAACCTGACTTTTGGGATGGGCAATCCCGATATTATTAATAATTTCCATCAATCGCTTGACTTGTACCAGTGCCTGCTCGCGATCCGTCATGGCAAACAGTAGCAGGAACTCTTCTCCACCATAACGCGCTGCAAGATCACCACTACGTGAGGCGATAGAGCCGAGCATGATCGCAATGCGCCGTAAACATTGATCACCCTGGATATGCCCCAGCGTATCGTTATAGAGCTTAAAGAAATCGATATCGATCATCATGATAGTGATTGGTAATCCATGTCGCGTGGCGCGTTTCCATTCATTCTCCAGCACCTCATCCAGATAGCGGCGATTGGCCAGACCTGTTAAGGCATCCTGTTGAGACAGAATCGAAAGCTGCTGCGCCTGTCGCATCAGTTCTAAACGGTTGAGCTCAATCATGCAGTTTTGCAGATAGTTTTCACGGTGTTGCCGATCGGTGGCGTAGGCGAGTGCCATGCCCAGAAAACTGCTGAAGGTATAGGTACGGTTCAGGAAGGTCCAGTCGATGGCACCACTGAGCCAGGTACTGGCAATAATCCCGATCAAACCGCCGACCCAGCCGGCAATAATCGCCGTATAGAAGCGCATACCGACGAAACCATAGATGATCACCACGGCATACATCATGGCGGCATGGAACAGAACGTTGTTTTGTCCTTGCTCGAGTACGTTAATGATCGTAAACGAAATGGCCACGGCGCCCATGGAACCAATACAGACATAGTGATCAAACCATTTATTCATCATGGGCAGGAAAGACAGCATCCATGCCAAGGTAATAATGATCCCAACCCAGCCATAGGTTGCCATCCAGGTGATCCGCAGGTCTGTCGGTAGGACCTGATAGATACCGAAGCTTAGAAATAGATATAAACCTAAAATAATAGGGGCGCGATAACGGAACTCATGTGCAGCCTCATTTCTGTACTGATCACGATAGATCACTTCTAATTCTTTAGGAAACCAAACTAAATTTAGCCCGCGAGAAATTAACAAGTCGATTTGTTCTTGTCCCAATATATTGGAAGCTTTCAACTTCATCTTATCTCTCACCACTCCCAAAAATGTTCTTATAAATGTCAAAATAGGGATTATTTTTTTACTACGTTACACTGATTTAAAAGGAATGTGTATTAGATTATAAAAAAATATTAATTTTTAAATAATAAGCATTGCCTAAAATAATGATTCAAGCTTAAATTAGATTCAAGAAATAAAAAGCTGTTACAAATTAAACGGCAATCGATTGTATCTTGGTGGTATTGAGCTACAATTTATAAAAAAGCATCGATCATGGTCAATGATTGAATTAAGTCATACGAAATAGGATGCATCGCAATGACTGCTATGAATCAATATGGAACAAAACTGGAAATCACACCTCACTCCGAATGGGCGCAACAGTTCTGGGATGACCTGTTACCTTCGAAAGAGCGAGTAAGCAAACACCCACTATTCACGGATATGGCCAATGGCTCATTAAGTCTGGAATGTTTTCGTTCGGCCTTATTGAATTTCTATCCTTTGGTGGCCCATTTTCCGTCCTATATGGCCGGATCATTGGCGAAGGCCACCTCATTTGAACTGGATGGAGTGACTGAAACCCGAGACTGGCTGATCCAGAATATTAAGGTGGAAGAACGGCATTTAAACTGGTATCAGGACTGGGCGGGGGGCTTTGGTCTGACAGTTGAGATGTTGAATCAAGTAAAGCCACCTGTGGCCATGAACGCGGTCAATCACTTTTTGTGGGATGTTAACTTCCGGGGGACACTGGCCGAAAGTATTGCAGCAACCAATCTTGCGATTGAATGGGCAACAGGCGACTGGACCATTCAGGTCTATAAAGGGATTCAGGCGTATACTCAACATCCAGAAGTCAATATCAACAAGCGCTCTTTGGCTTGGCTGAGAGCGCATGCCCATTATGATGATTTGCATCCCTATGAAGCGATGGAACTGATTAAACGGCTATGCGATAAAGACCCTGTGCTGCAGCAAAAGGCTTTTCTGGCTGCTCAGGAAGGTCTAGCCTATTATGAGCTGGCTTTGGATGAGTGCTATAAGTTACAGCATAAGAATTAAAGGCTGTTGAGTATTCAGTTTTTATAAATGATGGATATCCAGAAATGGAACCTCCTCGGTTTTGCCTGCAACCGAGGAGATAAAAGTCATGCTTCGAGGAAAAGTCTTAAACCATCGCAGGGTCACTGACCGAATCTTCACCTGTTTCGACTCGACCCGCAAAGCGACGATAGAACTTGACTTCCTGTACGCAGGTTACAGCGAAGTCGTACCAGTGTCCGGTATCAGCCAGGTCCCAGTGTTGAGTTGAGCTCTGTCCTGCTTTTACGGCGATTTTGAGTGCAGGGTCAGTGCGATATGCCACAGGGCTAATCACCAGTTCAATATCCTGCGTTCCTGAATTATTCAGGTCGACATAGACATTGCCATTGGCAATATCATAGCAAACCCGAATTTCGGGATTGATGCGTAAATCCTGATTACAATTCAAGTCACCTTTGAAATGTCGATGAAAGCCATTGGTTCCCAGCACCCACAGATCATATCGACCTTGATTGTCTTTTTGCGCATTCCAAACATCATCCAGACTTTTACCTGCTTCTACAATGTAGCGGCGCGGAACCCGATTTAAATTTAATGTGTCGTAGACATGAAAGACCGCACCTTGGCTGCCTGTATTTGAAAATAGCAGCTTGACCGTTCCATCGTTCAGGCAACGTGCACTGGTATGTAGTTCATAAGGCAGTGCTTTAGAACGACGAATACCGCTGGCCTGAATCGGCAGTTGTAAATTGCTGGGAATAGGTACATTAGGTAGTTTTTGTTGTGCATCACGGAGTTGATCGGCTTGCTCTCTGCTTTGTTTGCCGTTGAGTTGCGGTAACACCTCTTCATTCGGGGTTTTAAAGTTAAAGGCGGAACTGAGATCACCACAGATGGCCCGGCGATACGGGCTGATATTGGTTTCTTTAACACCAAAACGTTTTTCCAGAAACATCAATACCGAGGTATGGTCAAATACTTGAGAGTTCACAATTCCCCCACGACTCCAGGGTGAAATCACAAACAGGGGAACACGAGGACCTGGCCCATACACCCCCTTGTCTTTTTCAGGTTGGCTAGTACTACCCAGTGGAGCATCATGCACATAGTATTCATGACGCATATCGGTCTGGCTTAGCGTTGATTTACCTGCATACGTGTTATCCGCTTGCAATGTCGGTGCTGAGGGAGAGGGAACGTGGTCAAAATAACCATCATTTTCATCAAAATTGATCAGGAATACGGTTTTGCTCCACACTTCAGGCACGGCTGTTAACGCATCTAAGATTTCTTGAATAAACCAGGAGCCTTGTACTGGGCTCGACGGTCCTGGATGTTCACAATAAATGGACGGGGCATTGATCCAAGACACCTGCGGCAACCTGCCAGTTTTGATGTCATTTTTAAATGCATTTAAGAATTCTTCTGGGGAGTTACCCGGCAAGGTATTGGCAATGCCTTTATACAGTGGATTGTTGGCATTATCGGTTGTTGCATCATAGGCTTTGTACGGCAGTTTTTGTGCAGCCTTGTTATAAGGACGATTGGGTGCGCCACCACTGGAAACTGGATAGCCAGAATCAATATTGGCTTTTCTAAAGGTGCGGAATGCACCTAACATGTTATCACCCCATTCATCAGGCATATTTTGATAACAAATCCAGTTGATGCCAGCTTCTTCGAGTCGTTCCGCATAGGTTTTCCATGTGTAACCGACATCAACCGTTTTGGGATCACCATCAATCCAGTCCCATTCATTATTTACAAATGCGGTACTGGTTGGGACTGCACCATTGGTTCCGGTCAAATGGAACGAACGATTGGCATCTGTACCGGTATGCATGGAACAATGATAAGCATCACAAATCGTAAACGCATTGGCCAAGGCAAATTGGTAAGGAATTTCCTGTTCCTTGTAATATCCCATGGCATAGTCCGTTTTATAGCTTGGCCAGTGAGTCATACGACCATTGTCCCAGGCTTTTTGGCTATCCACCCAAGTATGGTGGGTGCCGGGCGCACGTTGGGCATTATTGCTGGAGCCATCTAAATGGAATGGAGTTAACAGTGCACCATTACTGCGTTGTTGCTGCCAAACTGTACGACCATTCGGCAAAGGAATGGTGAGGCGATCAGCAAAGCCACGAACACCTTTCAGTGTGCCAAAATAATGGTCGAATGAGCGATTTTCCTGCATCAGGATCACCACATGCTCAACGTCCTGAATCGTTCCAGTTTTATTGTTGGCTGGAATCGCTAGCGCTTTTTGAATACTTGCTGGAAAAGTGGTTAAAGCGGCAGCACCAAAACCTGTTTTAAGTGTGTTTGCTAAAAATTGACGGCGATTAATCACGCGATTTCCTCTTATTGTTCTTTATGGTTATGGTGCACAGCGCATCACAGGTTTTTTGGCATCATCAGGTTTCACTGCAACCTGATCGTCATTTGAATCATTACAGGCGGTGAGTGCCAATAGCACGGGAACAATAGCCAGGCAGGGGAGCCATCGTTTCATTTTTTTTAACATCTGTTTCATCCAGAATAAAGATGTCAACACTCTAGGCAGCGCTGATGACAGCATAGTGTCATCTAGATGAAGATTCCTTGACGTTTCATCGCTATATGAATGAGGAAAAGAAGATGGAGCATGTGAATTTAGATGGGGGAAAATACTCACCCATCTAAAGCGATAGGGATTTGATCAATGCTAGCTCTCTATGGACAGTCAACTGCTTTGACTGTCCATAGAGAGCTGAGTTTTTGAATTAAAGCGGATGCATCTTGTCATCAAAATTTTCGAGTACTGGAAACTCAAGCGGCTGTAGCGCATCGAGATGAGACAAATAGCGCTCAAAATCAATTAACAGCTTTTGTCGGGCTTCGTTGCTGATATAGGGTACGTGATAAGCGATAAAGGGCGGTAATACTTCAAACCCGGCATAAGCCAATGTCCCACGCTGGATCGGTGCCAGATAATGTTCAATTGGCCCGTGAATGGTGTTTTCACCAAACATATGCTCACGACCACCCAGCGTTAAGCACAGCATGGCTTTTTTCCCACGCATGCCGCCGTGATTGTAAAAGCGTTTTCCGCCATAAAATAGTCCTGATACAAATACACGGTCAATCCAGCCCTTTAAGATGGCGGGAACGGAAGTCCAGTACAAAGGAAAGCTCAATATCAGCAGGTCTGCACGTTGTACTTTTTCAAGTTCGGTCTGGATATCCGGTGAAAATTGCTGATGCTTGAAGGCATGACGCTGCTCCAAGGCATAATTTAGGTAATCAGGCTGGTTTAAACTTTCAAAATCATCTTGAGAAGCCACAGGGTTAAAATTCATGGCATACAGGTCAGAAAGTTCAACGTGATGGCCGAGTTTTTCAAATGTTTCCTGTGCTTTATTCTTTAAGGCTGCGGTAAACGATAAGTTTTCTGGATGGGCATGAACAATCAGTATATTCATTGGTAAGTCACATTCATAAACACATTTTAGATAAATGAACTATGCCGAAAAGCTTAAAACTGGCATAGTTCATAAGCTGCCAATATTTACCATTTCACGCCAATTTATCCCTAAGTCACGGAACAAGAATGAATCCAGAATTACCCGGAAGCTACGTCAACTTATTGGTTGATGTCGTAGGAAAATGGAATGTTTCACCTCAGCAAATGCTGGCGGGTACAGGAATTAAGGTCCAAAAACTGGATGCGCCATTTTGGTATGTTGACCTGAATGTTTTCAATTACTTGCTAGAGAAAGCAGCTACATTAACCCGGGAATCTGCAATTAGTTTATACCTTGCCCGAGACATGCGGGTGTCTTGCTATGGCAATGTAGGAATAGCGGCGACCACCGCACCTACCTTAGGCGATGCGATCGAGATTTTAGAGCAATTTATTGGTTTACATTGCGCCGTTTTTAAACCTCGGCTTAGGATTGACGGAGAGAGGGTGCATTTATATTTTGCGCAGCCTTTATCTCAGGAGCGATTAAATCAGCATGCCACTTGTTTTCTGATATTTGGATTTGGACAAATTCTGCAAAATCTGGCTCAAGTTAATCTGGAAATTGATTATAAATTTCAGCAAGACCAGCCTGATTTTTATAAAAGAATCCATCCGGACAAGAACTTGAACGTAGTGTTTTCTGCTGAAGCGGATTACCTGACTTTTAAGCAAGAATACTTATATTTACCCCTCAAAACTGCAGATGCCATGCTTGCACGTTTAAGCAGACAACAGTGCCTGCAGGATGCACAGAAACTGGCACAAAAAAGGATGGATAAGGATCGTCTGGATGCTGTGATTAAAGCCATAATTTATGATGAACATGAGGGCTTTTTATCGATCAAACAAGTTGCAGGGAAACTGCATATTTCAGAAAGATCATTACAACGGCAATTGGGACAGCAGCAAACAACGTTTCAGATGCTATTGGCTGAAGTGCGTAGACAGCAGGCCGAGTATTTACTAAAACAGTCAAAGCTTTCCATTCAAGAGGTGGCAGATCGTTTGGGCTACGCTGATATTTCTCATTTTTCACGTGCATTTAAACGCTGGACCAATGTAACACCTAAGTTCTATCGGGAAGTAAACAAAGTGCTTTAAATTCCATTTAGGTTATAACAAGCGTTTGAGATCGTATAGAGAAGGCTAAGGCCACCTCTCTTATCGACCTTAGTTTATAAATTTGTCGGGTAGAAGGTAGAGGATTTTTCTATACGAAGACTATGAGATTACAAGAAGGGGATTGCCACTTTTATTAGAGTTATAACGAAGGAATTAAGAACTCTCTTGTTTGTTAAAAATAAGTTAATGGCTTGTATAGAATGAGCTAAAAAATTAAAGTGTAGAAAAACTACTTTCTTATGTATTTATGGTATCTCGTCGAAAACTTCCATCTTTAAATGCCTTACGCGCGTTTGAAACAGCGGGGAGAAAGTTAAGTTTTCGCGCTGCTGCTGATGAATTGGGGGTTACCCAAGGTGCGATTGCTCAGCAAGTTCGAGCATTGGAAGATCATCTAAAGGTTACTCTATTTCAGCGACTTCCTCGGGGACTGTCTTTGACTCAGGAAGGGACAAAGTATCTGGTCGATATAACTCGAGCCTTTGATATTCTTACTGAATCAACAGAATCATTATTAGACCAGCCTGATCGTGTCACTATAAGTGTGACACCAACGTTTGCGACTAAAATATTGATTCCTCGATTAGGTGATTTACATGATGTACTACCGGATATCAATTTATGTACACTTGCAACCGAGGCTGTATCCGACTTTGATCGTGATCAAGTTGATATCGCGATAAGGCTCACCCAAAAATCATTTCCAGAACATCTCGAAACACAATTATTGTTTCATCAAGAGCTTATTGCTGTAGCCAGTCCTGATTTTGTTAGGGATGTAACGCTTCCTCTGAAACTTGAACAGTTGATAAGCATGCCATTGCTACACGATGCCCATGATCATTGGTCGAATTTTCTGAATACTCATGCGAAGTTATCTGGAGCTGTATTTAATCAAACCACGCTAGCATTAGATGCAGCTTTGACAGGGCAAGGCATCGCTTTAGCATGTCGAGCATTTGTGGATGCTGATATTAAGTCAGGAAAACTCGTACAAGTCATTTCAGAAATAAAAACAGTCGAGCCCAGTTATTATCTGGTCAGAAAAAAATCTCACATTCGAATAGCACAGTCGATAAAGTTTGGCAGTGGTGTATAGAATATTTAGGGACTGAGCAAAAATAGAAAAATTATACTTATCAGTATGATGAGATATCTTTTAATTTTAAAGGGATAATATGAAAGTAATTTATCCCTTCAAATTTTTTTTAAAATCACTATACAGAGCGAGTTAAGCCGCCATCTACACGGATATTTTGTCCTGTGATATAAGCCGCACCATCAGATGCAAGAAAAGCTACTGTAGCGGCAATCTCTTCTGTTGAACCATATCGTTTCATTGGAACACTGTCAGCGCGTTCATCTGTTTTTGGCAGGCTATCAATCCATCCAGGTAAAACATTGTTAATACGAATATTATCAACAGCATATGTGTCTGCACAAATCTTCGTAAAAGCTGCTAATCCAGAACGGGCAACGGCAGATGTTGGAAAGAGTGAACTAGGCTCAAATGTCCATGCACTGGAAATATTTACAATCACGCCGTGTTTTTGTTGTTGCATGATCGGAATAACTAAACGGGTAGGGCGTACAGTATTGAGAAAATAAGTATCTATACCATCATGCCAATCTTGATCTGTTAATTCTAAAATTCCTTTGCGTGGTCCATGTCCAGCACTGTTGACTAAAACATCGATACGTCCCCAACGAGCCAGTGTTTCATTAATCAGGCGTTGAATATCTTCTATTGATTGATTAGATCCAGTAATACCTAAGCCATTCAGTTGATTCGCGAGAATTTCACCTTTGTCTGATGAAGATAAGATTGCAACTTTGTATCCCTCTGCTGCTAGTTTTTTTGCAACAGCTGCGCCCATACCACTTCCTGCAGCCGTAACAATAGCGACTTTCTCAGTCATGATTTTTACCTCTTTATGTTATTCGGAATATGAAAGAATTAACTAACTTTTAAAATAATATTAAAGTTCAACAGTGTGCTGAGCAAACGATAAATTTTGGTTAAAGGCAGTAGAAAATCTACAGGCTTGATCCGTAATCGAATCAAGTTAAAAAAGGGATATCCTAAAAAAACAAGCGAAACAGGTTTAAATTAAATGGGCTATATCAAAGGTATAGAAAGATTTTTAGGTATTATTTTTCATACTAAGCCGATAGGATTGTATTTCATTTAAACAAGCTTAAGTTACGCAGATAAGAACGATGTGTAATCCTGAATATGTGCTGTTACAACATGTGTAACTTGCTAGATTCTCTCATGAGATTGTTTCAGTATAGATTTAAATACTCAAATTTTTAGGACAATAATCATGACATTGAGACAATGTATCTTATTTAAATATCTTGCTATTTTAGGTTTTGTGGCAAGTACATCCGTGATGAGCAGCATAACTTTCGCAAGTTCTGAGCAGGCATGGAGCAAACATGATCAGGAAATAAAAGCGGCTTGTATCAAAGCGAGTCAACTTAAAAATGCCAAGACAGTGAGCAATGTCATGCTGTTTGATGATCGTGTTGGATATTCGGCACTCTTGATTGAAGGAAAATATCCTCAAGCCCATATGAAAAACAAAACAGGGCAAGAATTGTGTTTATGGAACAAGACTTCGAAGAAAGCTTATTTAACAGAAGCAAACATGAAAGCACACTGAAGTCATAGCTTTGATAACTACGATTTCTGTTTGGCTTTTTGGCGTAAGACATACAAATATAAGCTTTCTACTTTTTCACGCGCCCATGGTGTGGTACGCAAGAATCGTAACGATGACTTAACACTTGGATCTATACAAAAACATCTAATTTCAATTTTACGACTTAAGCCTTCAAAGCCACCGTAATAATCCAATAACTCATCCAAAATATCAGCAAGTTTTTTGCCGTGTAGAGGGTCATTGGAGGCATTCATAATAGATCAACTATATTTGGGGAGACCATCATTATAACCTGAGCTCGTTGAAAAATGAGAGGGTTAGCATTTAAGCGTAATTTACATAGTAAATTACAGCTTATTGATTTGGTGTCTTAAAATCTAGACCTTTGTTTTTATGGAATGAGAACTCGAGCTCAGCAACGTGAATCTCTACGATCATAATTCACGTTGCTGAGCTGTGGCAACAAACAGTGTTGTGTAGGCCACAGTCTTTAGATATCCTATTTAACATAATATACATTATGCGAAACAATATTAATTTATTAAGATCACGACATGTTCCTCACCAAACTTCAGTTTTGCAGCTTCCAATGTTCTTATACGTATCTAAATAAAACGGCGTAAACTTAAATGATTTAGAGTTTACACCGTGATGTATCTATCTAGCTTTTCTATCTCAAGTTAAAAATTAACAGTCCATGACAACTGTGCTGTGCGTGGCGCACCTAGGAATAAATAATCATCCCCAAGAAAATTGCCGACATCGCGCCAGTATTTCTTATTGAATACGTTGTCTACATTCAATCTCAGTGTGTTGTCATAACCATAGGCATGAAAATTATACGCTGCACCAGCATCAAATACGCTATAACCTGACACCTTCACTGTGCCGGTTTTATTGGCATATTTACTGCTGCTGTACTGCATACCTGCCAATAAACGTAATCCATCAATTTGTGGCACTTGATACGATAAATGACTGGCAAAACGTACATTTGGTACATTTTGAGTTTGATGTCCTTTATATTCAGCCACTTGAACATCTGTGAGTCGTGAACGAGTCAATGCTAGACTTGAGGTAATATCCAGATTATCACTTAAACGGCCTTGCAAGCCGAGTTCTAATCCCAAATTGTGCTGTTCACCTTCAGCCACATAGTTATTGGCTGCATTGGTATACTGATTGTCCTGTTTTAAATCAAATATTGCTGCGGTAAAAAGTAAATCCTGCCATTGTTGTTTAATACCCAGTTCATATTGAGCTGAATGGATTGGGGCTAGCGTTACTGATACATTGGCGGCAGATGCCGGCGCTTGGCCACCATCACTTAAACCTTTGGCATAAGACGCATAGACATGTGTATCTTCCCAAGGCTGATACATCACTGCAACTTGCGGTAAGAAACGGTTAAAATCTGTCTTTCGAATGCGGGAACCATCTGCTTTGTAGGCATTTTCATCTAAATGTAGCAGTTTTCCCCCCGCTAAAACTGACCAAGCTGCATTGAAATCAATCTGATCGATCAGCGTTAATGCAGTTTGCTGGCTTTTTAATGACTTATAATGGTTGGCTAAAGTTTTTTCGGATGGAATATAGTCTTTAGTATCTTCATAAATATTTCCAGATGCTTCTGGGGCTTGGAAAATAGCATCATATTGCGAATGACGTTTAGCTGTGTGTGACAATTCTGCACTAAGGTTGTGTAGCCATGCACCGGTCTTAAATTTACCGTTTATGCCTGCCTTAAATTGATTAGTGAGATAGCTGTCATCCGGGTTGCGGAAGTCATAAATATCGTAATTACCATTCGGGTCAAAACTATTACCTTTCGTCTGACAAGTTTCACGATAACACCCCCAGGCAAAGGATGAATAATCATCGACCACCACACGGCTTTGTGAAGCACTTAAATACGATGTCCAACTATCATTGATCTGATAAGTATATTTTAATCCGGTATTTAAGCTGTCACTGCTTATAGGTTGACTCCAGCTTTGATAACCCAGTAAACGATCCCATTTCACACCATCGGGTACGGCGTTGCCACCCAATAATTGATAACCTGGTACAGAACGCTGACGCTGATGCTGTGATTCAAGATCAAATTCGAGCTTGGAACGATCCGAGATGTTCCAGTCTAAAGCGATGGAGCCAAATAAACGACGTCCATTGGCATGTTCAACATAAGGATGAATTTCCTCACTGGCCAGATTAATCCGGTAACCCAATTGTTGCTGCTCACCCAACAGTCCACCCAGATCTGTTGCGATACGATAGCCACCTTCACTATCTGCGCCCACGGTCACTGACCGTATATCTTTAGGGCGTTTAGTGACGTAATTGACCACACCACCGGGAGTTGACATACCACTTTGAATCGCACTGATTCCTTTGAGGATTTCGACCTGTTGTTTATTTTCAAGCGCTACATTCTGCTCACCGCGAATTACATTGCCATTGAGCAAATAACTTGAACCCAGATTTAGGGCAAAACCACGCATCACAAAGTTTGGGTAATATCCAATCGGTGCATAGCCGTCCCCTACTGCTGCATCATTCTTTACCACATCGGTGAGTGTTTTTGCATGTTGATCTGCAATACGTTCAGCCGTAATGGTACTGATTGATGCAGGTATTTTAGCCAGATGGTGTTGATTAAAACCGGTTAAATTGACTTTTGGCTGATAATACGCATTTTCTACGGCCTGAGCATTCACTGTAATGGTGGCAAGCCGAGTGGCTTCACTTTCAGTTTCGGCCTGTGTCACTGTGGAAATCAGTCCTAGACACGAAAATGAGCCAACTGCCAGTAATGCTGTTTGTAGACGAGAAAATGGAAAGGTTTTCACAGTATTTGCCGAGTCCTAAAAATTAATTTTACAGTCCGAATTTGCGGCACGAGTATTCACAATTTCTTTCGATTGGACAAGCATATTTTCCATCTATCTACGACTTTTTTATATTTAGCCGACAAATTGAATTTAACTAGCGATCCAAAGGTCTTACTTATATAAAATTAGTTCTGCTGTTGAAAATTCATCTCCAAGTTTGTCCATGATTTGTTCAAGCAAAGTGTTGATTTCAGGATTACTGTAGGGATGCATATTTCCGTTAATTGTTTCTCGCACATTACAATTGATTCTATGTTTAAGTAGCTTATAGATACTTTTATTGCGACCAAACAGGATTCGTTGAATCAGGTGATGCTTTTCCAGATCAGACAGGACTCTGTAAATGGTGCCTATTTTGAGACCACTCTGTTTATTGGCAATCATATAGATATCATCTGCGGTAAGACCATTATGTTGTGCAAGGACTTCGAGTACAGAAACTCGGGCAACGGTTGGTGTTAAGCCTTTATTGATTAATAATTTTGCGTACATAAGAAACCTGTCAATTAAAATAATAACAACAATATTTTTATAAAAATAAACAACTTGGAATTAAGTAAATGTTTAAAAATCGAAGTGAATAATACCTTGAAAATGATTTCTCAAGACATCTTGTTGCGTTCAATATTCAAAATTAGAAGGTATAGGTCACACCAGCATAATAGTTACGTCCCAGTTCTTTTTCATTGAATTTAATTCCAGCATCTTTGCCCTTTTCTTCCAGATCGACATCGGTCAGGTTACGGATGCCTGCTCGTACAGTCACTGCGGGATCTACTTTGGCTGAGAGACCAAGATTGACCAAGGTATAATCAGGTAATTTTTTCTGGTTAATGACCTGATCACCGATATAACTTGCACCCGCAGTTAGAGTTAACCATTCAAGCGGTTTTAAATTAAGATTGGTATTGGCTTGCAGACGTGGACGTTCATCCAGGCGTTTATGTGTTTCACTGTTCTTCGCATCAAGATAGGTGGCATTGGTATCAACCGAAAGCATAGGCAATAAATCAGCCTGTGCTGCAAGCTCTACCCCTTTGATTTTGACCCGGCCTAAATTCACCCAGGCAGCGCCCGTGGGGCTGGATTCACCATTCGGATCAACGCTATAGGTAATATCACGGCTAATCATATCCTTAATTTTATTATGGAATACAGTGACACTGCCGTTCCAGCTTGCTTTACGGATGGATGCACTCATTTCATAGTTGTCGCTGGTTTCTGGCTCTAGGTTAGGATTGCCCCATAAGGTACACCCACCGCCACAACTGACAATGCCGTAATCTTTGGTCATTTGTGCCAGAGACGGCGCCTTAAAAGCTTGCCCATAACCTCCCTTGAGCACAATATCATGCGGTAACTGATAAACCAGATAGGCTTTTGGACTGAAATGCTGACCAAACACCTCATGATCATCATAACGGCCAGACAAGGATAAGGTCAGTGGATCGGTGATATGGATGTCATCCTGTACAAACACCGAAGATGTGCCAACTGAAGCCTTACCGGAGTTTTGATAGCTTACGCCGTCTTTGACTTCCTGATGATTGTATTCAACACCCGCAACAATGCCGTGAAGACTGACATCAAAATTACTATAGGCACGCAAGTTGGTATTATTTTCTTTCAAAGTACGATGCTTGGGCTCATCAAAGTCTGAATCATAGTCTTTAATTTCACTATTTTCCTGTTGTGCTGAAACGGTAGTTTTCCCCCAGCTCCAGTCACCACGATGTGTTAGGCCAACGGAATGTCGTTCAATCTCCTGACTGGCAAATCCCTCATTTAAATGACCAGTAGCGGGATAGTATTGATAGTCCGTCTGACCATACGGACGTTTATCCTTGTTATATCCTAAGTCAAGATCAAGATCTTGCTGATCATTGAGCTCATAGCTCAGGGTTGAACGTAAGTTCTGGGTTTTCTTGCCTTCGATATAATAAGCTGGTGTAGCTTGTTTGCCTTGTGAGAACCACGCATCACGGTCATATTGCTCTGCTGAAACCGATAAACCCAGTTTGTCGGTCAATGCACCGGATGCAGAGGCACCCAAGCGATATTGCTGCTTTCCTGCACCGCGGTCGACCAGATGATATTCAGCATTGATTGCCCCCTGCCACTTATCCGTTGGCTTTTTGGTAATGATATTAATTACACCGCCAATCGCGTCTGAACCATAGAGCGCAGACATCGGTCCTCGAATCACTTCTACCCGCTCAATACTGGACAATGGAATCGAGCTAATATCCAGATCGGCATCGCGCCATAAGGCACCTGTAGAAGAAATACGTTTGCCATTGACCAGAATCAAGGTATATACCCCGTTTGATTCACGTACCCCACGGATGGTCAGTTTCTCGCGGCCCCCGCCATTATAATTTTGCACCCCGACGGTTTTACCCAAGACTTCCGCCAGACTATTTGCCGCGGATTGTTCAATCTGTTGTTTACTGACCACTGTGATTGAAGCAGGCGCCGTATCAGGGCTCTCCTCTGCCAGACTGGCAGTGACCACGATCGTGGGTAAGCTTGTGCCTGCTTGCTCGGTCTGATGCTGTTCTGCCCATACCGCAAACGGCGTCAAGGCTGTAATTGCAAGCACTAATTTGTTCTTTGCCAAGACCATGTTGTCGCACTCTCCTTATTAATAACAATTTTCATTTGTTAGTTGTTATCATTTATAAAGTTTGCGCATCATAGCCATTTATTAATGATCATTCAATAGTTGAAATTAATAATCATTCTTATTTGTAGCTTTGTTTATCATTGACCATTTAAATCGAGGGGTCTTCCCCTATTGTTTAACTTGTGTTTTAGTCGGTAAAAATAATGCTCTTGCGTTTTTTTATTTATCCACTTGTTTTGTATGGGGATCATGGTTTTTATACTGTGTGCTTTGTCTGACGCCAGTGTATCGCACTGCTGAATATGCGGTTGAGTGATACGAATATCGCGTGCTAGAGGCAAACTAAACCACGATGATGATTTGTTTATAACTTTCATTATTTTTATCGCTTAAAGCTCTGTTTATTGCTTTAATCTGAATTTGACTGAAATCATACTCCAAACAATAAAATGACTTTGTACAATCACGCTTACAACCAAACTTTATGAGAAACTGAATGGATTGGAATCAAATTCAAGACCTTGTTACCCATTATCCGATTGTGAAAGACCTAATTGAATTGAAAGAGACAGTCTGGTTTAACCCCTCATTCACTACGCTCGAGCAAGGCTTACCCTATGTCGGGTTAACGCAAGCGGATATTGATGATGCGCGTGACCGCTTACAACGTTTTGCACCCTACCTCATGGCAGTATTTCCAGAAACCCGTGTCAGCCATGGCATTATCGAATCGGAGCTAAGCGCCATTCCAGAGATGCAGCAATCGCTTGAAACGCACTTCGAGCAAAAAATTGCAGGCAAACTATGGTTGAAAAAAGACAGCCATTTGCCTATTTCAGGATCAATTAAGGCACGTGGAGGCATTTATGAAGTGCTTTTTCGCGCGGAGCAGCTCGCGTTACAAGCCAATCTGCTCAGTCTTGACGATGATTATGCCAAACTGAATA
Source organism: Acinetobacter sp. WC-323 (assembly GCF_000314615.1). Taxonomy (NCBI): domain Bacteria; kingdom Pseudomonadati; phylum Pseudomonadota; class Gammaproteobacteria; order Moraxellales; family Moraxellaceae; genus Acinetobacter; species Acinetobacter sp. WC-323. The sequence continues at coordinate 89,633 of NZ_AMZS01000046.1, read as the reverse complement.
GCCCAGAATTTAGAGCCTTTTTTAGTCAATACAGCATCGCAGTGGGTTCAACAGGTAATCTTGGGCTCTCGATTGGCATCATGAGTGCACAACTCGGCTTTGATGTCACGGTGCATATGTCAGCCGATGCACGACAATGGAAAAAAGACAAGTTACGCGCTCATGGCGTAACCGTGGTTGAGTACGAGCAAGACTATGGCATTGCGGTGCAAGAAGGCCGGAAAGCAGCGCAAAAAAATCCGAACTGCTTCTTTATTGATGACGAAAATTCTAAGACCCTGTTTCTGGGCTATGCTGTTGCGGGTGAACGCTTAAAGAAACAGCTGGATCAACAGCGGATTCGCGTGGATCAGCAACATCCCCTCTTTGTTTATTTGCCTTGTGGTGTCGGTGGCGGGCCTGGTGGCGTAGCATTTGGCCTGAAAATGGCATTTGGCGATCACGTCCATTGCATTTTTGCCGAACCTACCCATTCCCCGTGTATGTTGTTGGGCGTTGCCACCGGGTTACATGATGAAATTTCGGTTCAGGATATTGGGATTGATAATATTACGGCGGCAGATGGTCTCGCCGTGGGCCGTGCGTCAGGCTTTGTCGGCCGTGCCATGCAACGATTGTTAGATGGTTTTTATACACTGGATGATCAAACTATGTATCGCTTGCTCGGAATGCTCAACCAGTCCGAAAACCTGAAACTTGAACCGTCTGCACTGGCAGGTATGCTCGGACCAGTTTTAGTCAGTAAGTATCAAGATTACAAGGATCTACATCAATTGACTGAACAGCAGTTACAGCACGCCAATCATATTGTATGGGGAACAGGTGGTGGCATGGTACCTGCAGAAGAAATGCAAAATTATCTGGCAAAGGCTTAGCATACTACTGTTTTTGATCTATCAAACAGCATCCAGCCTCGTGGATAGGATGCTGTTTGTTTTGGCTGATCCCTTTCTATCGCTGGGAGTGCAGACATAAGGCCTGTTTATTTCTGACGGGTTGCCACCCAGCACAGCACGGAACCGATACAGACCATGGCTGCACCTTGCCAGAACGACAAGGAAAGAGCGGTTTGTAAAACAAGAGCTGCCAGTGCGGCTGAAAATACAGGAATAAAGTAAGATGCACCCGCAAGCAATGTGACATTGCCATGTAGAATCCCGACGTTCCATGCAGCATAGCCAAAGCCCATCGCGGCAGCAGCAAGCACAAGATAAATCAGGGTATGCAGATCAAACTGCATCGGTTCGGCCCCCATGAGCACATATTTGACCCATAATGCCGCTGCCGTCAGTATAAAGAAAAGCGTGACACCATTGTTACCCTTGGCAATTCTGGCGGTGACTGTACAATACGCAGCCCAGATCAAAGCACCCATAAAAGCCAAAGCATAGCTCAACGGATTATCTTGAATATTGGCTGTGATACTGGCGAAATCAAGTCCCCGCTCACCTCCAAGTACCCAGCAAATTCCCATCAGGGCAATGATAAAACCAGGAATAATCAAAAAATTTGTTTTTTGATGATTAAAGACAATTGCACAGACCATAGTCAGTGCCGGCCATAAGTAGTTCACCATACTGACTTCAATCGCTTGCTGACTGCTATTGGCATAACCAATAGATAAGGCCAGACAAAGCTCATAGGACACAAACAGTAAGCTGCCCCAGAACAGGTAGGTGCGCGGAAATTCGCGTAGCTTGGGAAATCCGACACTCAATAATAAAAACACCGAAGCCACGCTATATATCATGGCCGCTCCACCCGTTGCGCCCAGACTTTCACTGACACCACGAATTAGCCCAACAATCGAACTCCATAACAGCACCGCCATGAGTCCTATTAGGGTTGCATTTCTTTTGCTTATCATCCACTTAATCACTTATCAATTTTCATATTCTAATCAGGAAGAGCTCAATATTGATTCTTCACTTGAATATTAGAGTTTATAAGGATTCACTTTTTAGCATGACTCGTCTGTTTTGCACAGCAATCATGCTGAATTACTTAGAAATTCTATCAATCATTTGCTATGAATTTATGGTCGCACCCGCAGTCACATTGACGATAGTAGCAGTCATTGCACTGGCATGATCAGAGGCCAGAAATGTCACCAGTTCAGCAATTTCAGTGAGTGTCGGCAATCGTTTTAACATGGTACTTTGCGCAGCGCCATTGAGCCATTCATCCAAGGTGATGCCCATCGCTTGTGCTTTTAAACTAAATAACTCGCGCGTATAAGAGCCTGCCTGAGCCGCATCCGCAATGGCATGGGAACGTACCCCAAGCACCCGAATATTCTTTGGACCCAGTTCACTGGCGAGTGCTTTGATAAATGCTTCGCTCCCGGCACAACCGACAATATGCCCCAAATGACCCGGGATCGCCATTGCACCAGAGGGTGCAATGACGCTAATCATTGCCCCGATTGACTTTGTACCCATATAGGGGACGACGGCTTTTGCAATATTAAATTGAGCAGTTAAAAAAGGTGTGATGCCCTGCATAAATTCATGCTGGTTGAGTTCTGAAAGTTCCTTACCTTGGTTATGCATAAAACTTGTGGCATTGATCACAACATCGATACCATCCGTTAGCCCAGTCAACTGTTTTATCGCTGTTTGGGTCGCCTGTTCATCCAGTACATCCACAATAAAGGTTTTTACTCGACCTTCTACATTATGAATATGTGCTGCAACCTGATCCAGTGTGTGCTGGTGTCGGGCGCCTAAATAGACAAAAGCACCTTCTCGGGCCAAGGTATCAGCGATCGCGTGACCTACAGCGCCACTGCCTCCAAAAATCACAGCAATTTTATTTTTAACTAACATGAAAGATGCTGCCTGTATTTTTTATTGATTATTTATTGTACGCCTTTTAATTATCTACAAGTGATTTCGAATTCTTTCTTATTTAAAAGTTAGTTGGAGTATAAAAAAACCTCTAATATGACTTAGAGGTTTTTTACGTTTAATCAGTTTTTAAGGCGTAAGAATGACCTTACGACATTCTTGTTCCCTGTTATCGAAAATACGATAACCTTCAGCTGCATCTTTTAGCTTCATCCGGTGGGTAATAATCGCTTCAGGCGCGAGTTTACCGTCTTCAATCAGTTCTAAGAGTTGAGGTAAAAAATGATGGACATGGGTTTGTCCCATCTTAAATGTCAGACCTTTATCAAAAGCATCGCCAAATAGAAAACCGTGAATAGGCCCTGCATATACTCCCGGTACACTGACGACGCCTCCACGGCGCACAGCGGCAATACATTGGCGTAGTACCACACCACTGGAACCTTCCAGTTTTAGATTGGTCAACAGCGTTTCAATCACACTTCCCTTTGCCTCAAATCCAATCGCATCAATCACGGCATCAACCCCACGATAATTGTCGGTATGCTGGATAATGTATTCAGCAGCATCAACCGCTTCAAAATCGACAGGAATTGCACCATAGGCTTCTGCGGCATATTTCAATCGATATTGATTATGATCAACCATGAAGATCTTTTCTGCGCCGAGCATTTTCGCGCAGGCTGCACTGAGCAGTCCTACCGGTCCGGCCCCATAGATGGCCAGCGTGGAACCTTTGCTGACTTTTGCATTGGTTACTGCCTGCCATGCGGTGGGTAGAATATCGGTGAGAAAAAGCACTTTTTCATCCGACAATGAACCCGGGACTTTAAATGGACCTGCATTGGCCTTGGGGACACGTACATATTCTGCCTGACCACCGGGAATACCGCCATAGAGATGGCTATAGCCAAATAATGCAGCACCTGAAGGAATCTGCTTTTTATTGACGATCGCACCTCGTCCGCTATTGGTGGTTTCACAGGCGGCGGTCAGATTTAACTGGCAAAAGAAGCATTCGCCACAGGCAATCACGAAAGGAACGATAACCCGATCGCCCTTTTTGACCTGAGTGACAGCCGAACCCACCTCTTCAACAATGCCCATGAATTCATGACCAAAAATATCACCCTGCTCGGTTTGAGGGATTTTTCCCCGATACAGATGTAAGTCTGAACCACAAATTGCAGTAGCGGTCACCCTTAAAATAATATCGTCAGCTTCCTTAAGGATGGGATCTGCTACCGTTTCAACACGGACATCTTCAGCACCGTGGTAAGTAAGCGCACGCATGGTTATTCCTTTAATTTATAAGATGTCATTTGATTATGGGCAGTGTTTTTTTACCGTTTGCAATAATTGTTAGCACTCACGTAAGCCATATTATGAATATGCAAAAGAATTTAAGGGTTTGTAACTAAACATGAAAAATAAACGCACACATTAAAGGGAGGGTATTCGTCTCTCTTGCTTTGAAGACAATAAAAAATGCCAGTTGATCAACTGGCATTTTCAATATGAATAATGAAGTTTTGGCAGAAATGCTCTTTAAACCATCAAATGAAGTTACAGCACTGTGCTAGAAAAAATTAATCAGGGTCTGGATGACCAGCGCATTAATAATATCCACAAAAAATGCCCCCGTCAGCGGAATAATCAGGAAAGCTTTATGCGAAGGCCCATAACTATTGGTGACGGCCTGAATATTGGCAATCGCCGTAGGTGTGGCCCCGAGGTTGACGCCACATTGTCCCGCACAAAGTACTGCTGCATCGTAATTTTTACCCATAACTTTAAAGGTGACAAAAAACAGGTAGAGTGCCAGAAACAAAGTTTGAGCAATCAGAATAATCAGCAACGGACCTGCCAGTCCTGCCAATAGCCAAAGCTGTAACGACATTAATGCCATCGACAGGAACAAGGCTAAAGAGGCATTTCCAAATACGTCAATACAGCGGTCAAACAGTTTGATATCAAAGACATATTCCAAGGTATTACGGATGAATACACCACAACCTAAAGCCCAGACAAAAGTCGGTAATTCAAACCAGTAGCCTTTGGCAAAATCGGTCATAAAGTTGGCAAAGAAGATACACAGCGCAAACATGCCCAAGGTTTTTACCGCATCGTCTGCAGTAATCAGTCGTGTTTTTTCCGGATATTCAAACGGCGCTGTTTCATTTGCAGGAGGCGCTTCAGTACGTTGCTGTGTTGGTGCAATTTCTTCAGCCAGTTGATAGCGGCGAATCAGAAGTTTGGCCACAGGACCTCCCATCATGCCACCGATGACCAAACCAAAGGTTGCACTTGCCATACCCAACACTACTGCACCCTGAATGCCATATTCATTTTCGAATATGCTGCCCCATGCGCTTGCAGTACCATGACCACCAGTTAAGGTCACCGAACCGGTAATCAGGCCAATCAATGGATCAAGACCTAAAGCAGTTGCCAGACTTATGCCCAAAACATTCTGTAGTATTACAAATATAACCACACAGAACATAAACATAATCAGTGTTTTTCCGCCTTCTTTAAGTTTTGACAGGCTGGCACTTAAACCGACTGAAGTAAAAAATACCAGCATGAAACTACGCTGAATGTCAGTATTAAAGTTCACCGTAATATTGAGCTGTGTGAACAGAAAATACGTGACAATTGCTGCTACAAGTCCCCCGATTACAGGTTCAGGCATATTGTAGCGTTTTAAAATACTCACTTTATTTACGAGGAAATAACCGATAAACAGTACAAAGACTGCAGTGACAATCGTACCAAAGATGTCAATATCAAAATTCATTGTTCACCAAATCAAAAACCTTGAGCAATGGGGCTGACGAAGGAAAACCTTGCCGTAAAGATAAAGCGAGCGATGGTAAAGCAATTATCCTGCTTTGTTTGTTACGCTTAGTAATTATCTGGCATTTTTGAATTAAAAAAATTGATATAAATACAATGATTTAATAACTTTAAAAATTAAGAATGGAGAAACTTTTAAATCCATTCATAAAATATCCCTCTTTCTGGCAATTTCTGTAATTGCATTATCATCATGAGATAATTTTCCAAAGCGACCCTCATTTAGAAAGTCTTAAACTTATTTGCTTCACCTGATATCCGCCGTTTCAATTTTTTTAAGTCTCATACGCTTAGCATTAACCACCAAAACTTAACGCAGAGATGCAATCAAAATACAAAAAGTGCCTCATAAATAACCTGAGTTTGATGAACACTGAATGGATGTTTATTGATCATCTTTGGGTGGAGATATGTGTGCGAATTATCGACCTATTCATAAAAGCCGGGCTCACTTATTGGATTTATTCGAACCGACATTTGATTATAAAATGGATATTTATCCCGGGGACAGCAGTCCAATCCTGATCTCATCGAATGAAAAAGTACAATGGCGCTCTGCCCGTTTTGGACTCATTCCTTTTTGGGCCGAAGACTTGAAGCTGTCTCAACATACCTATAATGCACGCGCTGAAACAGTGGCTGAAAAAAAACAGTTTTAGACATGCCTGGAAGAAAAATCAATTTGCTTTGGTCCCTGTTGATGCGATTTTCGAACCTAAATATATTGATGGTCAGGCACATTGGTATGCTATTTATCGGCAGGACAAAAAGCCTTTTACCGTTGCTGCCCTTTATGAACATGCGAGTGTGGACGGTCAGGAAATTCTCTCCATGACCATGCTGACCATCAACGCAGATACTCATCCTTTAATGAAACAGTTTCATTCGCCAGAACATGAAAAAAGATCTGTTGTGATCATTCCGGAAGGTCATCGTCTCGACTGGCTAAATACACAACATGCACAGGCTGTAGAACTGATTCGTGAGTTTTCAGCTGATGAATTTACTGCTGCACCGAAACACCAGATCGATAACTTTTTCTTCCCTGACTGAGGATGAAATTAATTAGAATTTTGATGGTTATTGGGTTTACATTAATAAGAGGAAATAAAAAACATAATAACGTCTTTGGGGTGAAGATAATCACATAGCCGAGTTTAATTAATTTTTTTAATAACCCTCTCTTTATTAGACAATCCTGTATGTTGCGTTTTGTTAAAAATGTAAATTTAAGGTAAATACTAAAAATAAATAAGTGGTTGATTTTAAACAATTATAATAAATATGAAAATGTAAATTTTGAGCAAAAAATATACATTTGTAGGCAATATCTTACAAGCGTGTAAGCCAAAAGCCTATACATCAACTATTTGATTTTTTTAATAATTAGCTCGGTACATTTAAGCGCTCTTTACTATTCAATAGAAAGCTGAATATTAATGAAGAGATCCCGTAAAATAAAAAAGGCATCTTTATTAATATAAGAAATCTGAATAATAGAAAAGAATCTCAAATAACGTCTAAATATGTACTAATCTTTCCTCTGGTTACAGAGGAAAGATTTTTAAATTAACTTCAGGATAGGAAATAGAATATGTTTATTGCAAAAAATATCTTTGTCTTTTTACTATCAATGTTAGCCTTATGCCTGGTAATCATTTTCTTTAATTATCTCGGCTTCAATGAAACAGTTAATCTGATACTGTCCTCCTCCTTATTTGGCATGTTCATTACCTGGTATTTTAAAGGTACGGAATTATGTCTGGCCTTATTTAGTTTTTTCTATTGCGCCATGTTGATTATTAGCCAGAGTATGGAAGTGATCCTGATGTTTGGTACTTCCATCTCTGTGTATTTGTTCATGAGCAAACTGTTACCTAAGCTTAAAAATCTGAATTTTAAACTTGGCAGTAAACAGCTAGATAATGATTCGCTTAGAACGGATTAACACCACGATTGACCATCCCCACTTTCTTAGCGACCGGCAGCGTGGTCTGTTCTGCGAGCAGCAACTCCTCGAGAAAAGCATTCAGGCTATTTGGCTCTAGACAGCCTGGATTAAAACTATTTTCTCCCAAGTTCAGAAAGAAAGTCTCAATATTGGTATTTCGCTGTACATATTTCATTGACCAGCGCTTAAACGTATATTGGTCAATGGGATCTGTGCCGAAATGTTTGACTTCAAGATGTCTGGCATCGGTTTTTATTTTTTCAAATAAACTTTCAACGATGGCTTGCTCTCCTTCCAGGCATTGAAAAAAAGCATTATCGGCATAGTACAACACCCCATAGATACAATGTTGAGTATTGAAATCCCGGGCTTCGGTAAGAATGTCGCGTAAATCTTGCAGCAAATCGTCGCTATTTTCATTGCGTTTGCTGGCATAACACAGTCGTATATTCATTAAGATTTCCGCAAACTATGAAAGTTTTTGTGAAGAAGAATTTTAAAAACTATCATATATTTACAGAATCACGAATATTTAATTTTTTTATTTTCTCATTTTATTTTTTACCGTTTGATCAATTTTATCTTAAATACCCATTAGAGTTGTTTTAAAAAGTGCGATAAGCCTTGTGGTGCACGGCCATGCAGGCGGCTGCTGGTGGTGACCCGAACCAGATTACTCCAGGTGATCTTGCAACATTGGGTCATGAATTTTTCAATTAAGCATACATCCTCATGGCAAGGAATCGGCTCAAATCCGCCAGCCTGAAGGTAGGCATCTACACTAAAGCTTAAATTTGCCCCATGAATATGTTGATGATCCATGCTGTCCTGATAATGAGCCAGATATTTTTGCTGCTGTGATGCGGACAAGGGATCGAGATCATCCAGTACCACGATTCCACAAATTGCATCTGTAGGCTGATGTTGCATCTGGCACAATAACCAGTCTGGATCAACAATCGTATCGGCATCTGTACAGGCAATCCAGTTCGCACCCTGTTGGATCAGATGACGGATTCCCAAATCTCTGGCCTTGCCTACACAGGCATAATCACATTCAATCCAGTTCACCTGATGTGCCTGTACAATCGCGCGGGACTGATCCGTACAACTGTCTAAAACCACCAGAATGTCGACCTGATCTTGCGGTATATGCTGAGTTGCCTGTTGAATGGATTGCAAACAGGCCGATAAAAACATTTCTTCATTATGCGCTGGAATTACAATACCGATTTTCATATTAATCCCTGTTGTTTGGCTAGAGAAGAAGGATTCACTGTCCAGATATCAATCATGAAATCCGGATCATTCAGACTTAAATAATGAGAGAACGGTAAAGACTGTTTTAAATGATCGTGAACTTGCAAGGCATCCAGTTCAAAATCCCGAATCTCATGCCGCCAGTGGCAACACAGGATTTCCCCTTGTGGCGTCAGGCTATGTTTGAGCTGACCGATCAACTGTTGTAACTCTACAGATGATAGATAATAGGCCACTTCACTGATCACAATCAGGTCAAACTTCTGTTCAGGAAAATTTTCGGGTATTTTGTGCTGTTGAACACTGACATGGTCCAGGTTCTGTAAACGTTGGGCAGCCAGTTGAACCGCATGCGCAGAAACATCTACACATAACAGCTGATTGCAACGTTTCGCCAGATAGATACTTAAATGGCCGTTGGAGCAGCCGATTTCCAGTACACTGGGATAATGTTGCTGGGTCAGGACAGCCAGACAAATCTGCCTTTTACGTGCTTCATACCAGTGTTGATCGTAGCCCCAAGGATCATTACTCTGGTGATATAACACTTCAAAATATTGACTGAAATCATTCACAAAGATAAACCTCCCACGGCATCATCAACCGGTCGATGATCGCTGGAGATAGAACGGCCGCCTGACCGGTACTTTCATCCGCCTCAATCTGGCTTTTAAATTGCATAATGGCCTGACCTTTTTTGATTAATTGCGGCTCGGCTAAACGGTAAGCACGAGCCTTTTGCCAATCGATACGGGGGTCCAGAGGTCGAGCCCAGTGCCAGGCCCAGATCAGCACGTGTAAACAATGCTGATCATGGGCTGAAGCAAAGGCTTGTACGGTTTTACCAACAGCTTCGTGATCCGGATGTCCATCCTGTGCATAGCTACAAATCAGGATATCTTCCGCTTGAACCAGCTTTTCCAATTCTTGCCACAGTTGTTGCTGGTGCAAATGAACCTGTCCATCGGGTAAATTGAGTGCAATGCATTGAGCATGTTCAGCAACACCCAAACAGTCTAAAGCCGCTAAACTTTCTTGCGGACGAATCTGATCCAGTTGTTCTGAAGTGTATTTGGTAGAGTGTGGATGACTTTGTGTGCCATTGCTCACTGCGAGGATCAGCAGACGGCAATTCAGTGTGATCAGCTGTTGCATTAACCCCCCACAACCCAGAATTTCGTCATCAGGATGTGGTGCAACAATCACGATTCTTTTGGATTGAAATTTTTCAAGATTGAGCGGCGGCAACGGTTGTGTTTCAAAGCTGTGTAGCCATTGTGCTTTTGAAGTTCCTAACCCCTCAATGATGCGATCTTCAACCAGAGGATGATTTAGAGTTCCCACGACACTTGCTCCTCTAAACATCGTTCAGCAATCTGCTCATTATCAAATGCCGCATGACTTTGCCGAATAAATACCGGTAAATCTGCCATTAACCGGGCAAAGCTTGCCTGTTCACAAAACGGCCGTGCTCCCAATGCCTTGCCAACGCCTTCTATAACGGCCAGACAACACTGTTCGGTTTGCGCACGCAGAATACGTACTTCGCGTTCATGACTAAGCTTTGGCTGACTGTCGATCAGTTGTGCCACGTGTTGAAAATATTGTCTGGTCACGCCCAGTTGAGCTGCCAGTTGACCCAAATACATTTTTTTAAAGGGATTAGGCGTGGTCAGGCAGCTGTGTTGTAGTTCGGCCATTAAGCGGACTGCTGCCCCATACCAGCAAGCTGCGACACCGGCAGCCCCGTGCCAGAAACCTGGCCGGTCAAGATAGGCATTGGGGCTAGCGATCATGTTGACTGGGGTGTCCTGAAAGGTAACTCTGGCTGTCTGTGTGCCTTGCATGCCTACGGCGTGCCATTGGTCTAGCTCAACCTTGAGAGAGACATGATCCAAGTCAGCAACGCAAAGTTGGGATTGTCCCTGTTGATCTTTAAAGCTGATTAATGCTTTTTGAATAAACTCGGCACCAGAGCACCACGGTTTAATGCCATGACAGCGCTCATTTTCGACCTGTAACGGTGCCGACCCACCCTCTGCAGCCCAAATAGCCCACATTTCTTTATCATTTTCTTGGGTATAACCCAGTTCATGCAGAATGCTTAAGGCATCACAATGTGATTCAAACAGCTTGGCTAAACTTAAATCACATCCCGCAATCTGGGCAAAGATTTGCCAGCGTTGATAAGTCTGTCCTGAAGCGGGTTCTGGCAAGCGCCCTAGTGTTTGAATCAACTGCTTGAGTACTCGTGGACGTTGCCGTTGTTGCTCTTCAGCTGTGTACTGCGCAAAGCAATTTAATATGTCAAAGGTTGATCTTTTTATCGATATTTTACTATTCATTGTTAAAATATTAATTCATGACAGTTTATTTAAAAGTAAATGAAAAGTTGCGTTTATTTAAATAGATGAATTGTAATAAAAAGATAATTCTTCATTAGTATTGAACTATTTATTTCGTTTTGTTTCATTGTTAACTAAAAGGTAGGTTTAGGTGAAACTATAAAACCATCCTGTAAGGTTTATTTAAAACCCAACAATTACCCGAAAATATGCAGTAGCTTAGTGACTACCGTGTTGTGATACTTATAGAAGAGGTTTAGAAATGAGTACTTTAAATATTCAAGATATTAAAAAACATTCTGATGTAATTGCGTCTTGTGGCACCAAGGTGGGAACAGTTGACCATCTCGAGGGTGACAGCCAACTTAAATTGACGCGTGATGAAAACGATCAGCATCACCTGATCCCGACAGCCTGGATTGGCGAAGTCAAAGATGACAAAGTCATTCTGATTAAAAACTCTGAAGAAGTTAAGCAGCAGTGGCAAGCGATATAAGCCACTCGATGATCTAAAGTATTTGAGTGTGCTTATAAAAAACCGACCGCCATAATGGATTGGCGGTCGGTTTTTTTATTGTTGATATCAATAATAAATTAGAGACGACCCGATTATGAATATAGCGTAGCCTCGCCTAATGCTCTGGTTTTAAATCTTCGGTGAAACCACATATACTGGGTCGGATACATGCTGATCTGGTTTTCAATAATCAGATTCACTTTGGTGGCATCGGCAACTTCATCCCGACTCGGAAAATTTTCTAAGCGAGGTTCAAGTAAAATGTGATATTGAGGATTACGAATATCACCTTTGCGATAGAAAAATAAGGGAATCGCGGGGACTTTGGAAATATTCATCAGACGGCGATGCGCCGTTACGGTCGCGGCCTGAATATTAAAGAACGGTGCCATTACGCCTTGTTTTAGACCGAAATCCTGATCTGGGCTATACCAGATTGCCCGCCCCTGTTTCAGATTGCTAATCAAACCTTTCATATCATTTTTGGAGATTTGATTTTTATAAATGGTGGCACGTGAGCGGCTGATCAGCATATCTAACAAAGGATTGTTTTGTGGACGATACACTACATCAAGATCGAAGAAGCAACTGCTGACATAACCTCCCGCATCCAGCAAGGTGGTGTGCGAACCCAATAACAGAATACCGGTCTCTCGTGCTTGTGAAATGTGCTCCAAGCCATGAATATGAATGCGGTTTCGATACCACTTCGGGCTGTACCAGGCATTCAGGGCCTCAAACAAGCCGATCATCATATTGAAAAACACCTGCTTCGCTTCAGCTTCTCTTTGTTGCTGGCTTTTTTCAGGAAAGCAGAGCTCGAAATTTCTTAAGGTGGTTTTTCGTCTGGATTTTAAAACTTTCCAGGCCAGTTTTGATAAAGCGTCAGCGAGTCGCCATTGTACCGCCCAAGGTAATATTGCAAATAACATTAAAATAGTCAGGCAAATCCATATTGCCCAGTATCGCGGTAATAAAAATGACCAATAAAACCGGCCTGTTTCATACTTCTGCTTTAAATCCATTTGAACGCATTTCTTAAGAAAAACTAAACAGCCTAGCATATAAAATATTTTTATGTCGGACTGCTGCTACAAATACAACAATTCAGTTGCTTTAATTTATATATCTACTGAAAAATGATATGAAAATATTAATAAAATATTGATTGTATGAAATAAAATAAATTAAGTAAGGTAATATACATAATTAAATTATTGTGTGAAGCAAGTCTTATTTAAGCTTTTTATATTATAAACAAGGATAATCGGGTTCATTTTTCCTAGCACTATTTTTTATAAAATTTAAAAAAATTCTATAACTCTATCCTTACCTATTCTATCTGAGATTGCATAGTAAAAAAGCGATTATATTCAATTAATAATCGCTTTTTATATATAACTGATCCTGCAACAATATCCGATATTATCGGGCAGGTTTCACCAGAATCTGATAAGCCAGAATCCCGCCGACCAAGCCCCAAAACGCTGAACCAATTCCTAGTAAGGTGATGCCTGACGCGGTGAGAAGAAAACAGATCATTGCTGCATCGCGGCCCTGTTCGTCTACTAATGATTGATGCAGACTGTTCATCAAGGTTGTCAATAATGCCAGTCCAGCCAGAATATGGATTAATACGCTTGGTAAGCCATTAAACAATATAAAAATAGCGCCGCCAAAAATCCCGGCGATTAAGTAAAAAATACCTGCCCAAGTCGATGCAATATAACGTTTTGCCGGATTAGGATGAACATCGGGTGCCATACAAAGTGCTGCGGTAATGGCTGCGATACAGATACTAAAACCACCCCACGGCGCTAAAATAATCGCGGTTAGAGAGGTACAGACCAGCAACATAGAGGTTTTAGGTGTATAACCACTGGCCTGTAAGATCGCAATACCCGGTGCATTTTGCGATGCCAGCGAAACGATAAAAAATGGAATCCCCACACCAATCAGCGTGGTCATGGTGAACTGCGGCTGGACGAAGGTGGGCAGCGTGAACACATTACCGGTCTGGGTAAAATGCAGGTCTCCGCTGATCCCGGCCACAACAATCCCTGTAATCAGCGTTGCAATAATGGCATAGAGTGGGAACCAGCGTCGGGTCAATACAAACGCCGCCAGCATGGCAAGACACAAGGTAAAATTGACCTGTAAGGCTTCGAATGTACTTAAACCAAAACGTAACAGGATGCCTGCCAGCATGGCAGAAGCAATCGAGCGTGGAATGTAATTCATCAGCTTGGCAAAAATACCTGTCGCGCCACATAACAGCATCAGACCTGAAGCAAAGATAAACACACCCACCACTTCATTAATACTGACTCCAGTCAGGCTAGTCGCAAGCAAGGCAATCCCGGGTGTCGACCACGCCGTTAAAATCGGGGTACGATAATAGAGTGACAATCCGATACTGGTAATTCCCATGCCGATACCCAGCATCATCAGCCAGCTTCCTGTTTGCGAAGCATCCAGTCCCGCCCTTTCCAGCGCCTGCAAAATAATGGCTAAGGAACTGGCATAGCCGACCAGCACTGCCACAAGCCCGGTCATAATCATGGCTGGTGAGGAAGACCTAAAAAATGCTAAGTTACGCATAGGAAATACTTTACTGACGAATGAAGGTAGAGTGACTAAAATATCATCGTCTGTTATAACGGACAATCGTTTTTATTCAAGAAGACGTCTATTTATGCAAGATATTCCACCCAATGTTGCTGAAGCTTTAAAAAGCTTGAGAACCGAGCGAGGTTTGAGTTTAAGCCAAACTGCTGAATTGACCGGTGTCAGTAAAGCAATGCTGGGTCAAATCGAGCTGGGCAAGTCGAGTCCGACGGTGGCAACGCTCTGGAAAATTGCGACCGGCTTCAATGTTGCATTTTCGACTTTTCTTGAAGGTGGACGAGCTCAAACAGCACCGGAAATCCATCATTTCAGAGACTTGCCTGTTTTTGAACAGGGTCATTCAGGCATGCGGGTCAGTCCCCTGATTGCTTTTGATGAGCAACTTCGCATGGATGTGCTAAAGATTGAATTACTGCCCGGCGCAAGCAGTGAATCTAGCCCGCATGAAGCTGGCGTAATTGAACATATTATTGTATTTGCTGGGGTATTGCAGCTACAGCTTGAAGGGATTAATCACACGGTGGCAGCTGGAGAATCGATCCGCTTTCACGCCGATATTCCACATACCTATGCCAATACGGGTGAGCAGAGTGTGATCATGCACAATATTATTCACTATCCACATCCTGCCCCATAAACCTTCAGCAGCAAAGGCAAGTTTCTGTTTCATAGAATCTGAGTCAGATCTGATAGATGTTGAATGGTATACGTGATATTCAGATTCTGTTCATTCTTGATTTGTTTGGGATTGTACCAGCAGGTTGGAATTTCACATGAAGAGGCACCCTTGATGTCTGCTTCAAGACTGTCGCCAATAAAAAGAATTTCTTCTTTAGCAATCTTACTTCTGGCTAAACAGGTCTGGAAAAAACGCTGATCAGGTTTTTCATAACCGACATCATCAGATACATACAGATCAGAGAAATGTGGCAATAGACCGGCCAAGTGTAAACGTGCCTTTTGCTGAAGCAGAATGCTATTCGAGGCGGCGAAGAGTTTATATTTTTGGCTTAAATATTGAATTGCTTCTGCGGCACCCTCTTCAAGGGTATGTTCTTTGGCCAGATTGCCTTGAAAGGTATCGCGAAAATGATCGTGATTAATATCCACTTTCAAAGCAGTAAATAGTTGTTTAAAGCGGTTATTAATTACGTCCTGTACCGTAATTTCACCTAACTTCTGTCTTTCCCATAAAAGATGGTTAATGTGTTTATAAATGGTATAGGTCAGATCATCATGATGTAGATTAAATTCTCCGAAGGATTTTACAAATGCCGAGCGATTGGCCACGCTAAAATTCAGCAAGGTATCATCAATATCAAAGAAAATCGCCTTATACATCCTACTCTTCCTATCGGTTCATCCTAAAATCGGCATTATTTTATTATACCGATACGCCAAAACACAATGTAATGCCGCATTATCGAGGGATTGCAATTAAACGGGCTAAAATAAAAAAGGAAATAGCATGGCTATTCCCTGATATTGCGGTGATAACAAAGTCTAAAAATCAAATCACTGGGTCACGGCCTTAAGTGCATCTTTGTCTTTGGTTGAATGTGCCGGTTTACGAAGTAAGATCAATGCCGAGATGGCAGCCAATAAAATCATCGGAATACTCGAAGCAATCACCACAATTTCACTTTGTCCGGTTCCCAATAAATAGCCCGCCACTAATGGGCCGGAAAAGGCACCGATCCGGCCAATCGCAACAGCAGCACCGACGCCGGTTCCCCGCATTTCTGTTGGATAATACGTGGCTGCCAAAGTATATAAAATCGACTGGCAACCAATCACAAACATACCGCATCCACTGGCGAATAAGGTGAAGCTAAATGCACTATTGGAATAAGCCAGTCCGATCAGTGAAATCAGAATGCCGGTATAAACACCTGCAACAATCAGGAATTTATTTAACCGGTCCAGCATAAAGCCCAAAATCAGGATGCCAATCGAACCGCCCAGATTAAAGCCAATCTGGATATAACTGGCTTGTGCTTTATTCAGACCTAAGCCTGAAATTAAAGTCGGTAACCAGTTCTGGAATAGCGCTAATACCAAAAGTGTGCCGAAGAAACTCAACCATAAACTGGACGTAATCAGTATACGGGGTTTCGCAAATAGGACCGTCATCAAACTTGGGCGTGTTGCCAGGCTATTTGCTGTTTTATTCAGATAGGCTTTCGATTCAGGTAAAAAGAAAATCAGAACAGGGACAAGTAATAAAGGTGCGATGCCACCGAAATAAAAGATATGCCGCCATTCATGATCGGCAGTCAGTGACAAAGCCACCACGGAAGTGAGCACTCCACCAATCGGCATACCACAATACATGGCACTCACTGCTGTGGCCTTATATTTTTCACTCACCGCCTCGGACACCATGGTAATTACAAGCGGTAATGCCCCACCCATGCCTAATCCGGTCAGAAATCTCACCAGAAGCAAGCTGTTCAGTTGTTGGGTAAAAGGTGTCAGTAATGACATCAGGCCAAAAATCAGAATACAGCTAATGAATACTTTCTTACGCCCAATTGAATCGGCCAGTCTTCCTGCAAGCATGGCGCCAGGTAAAGTACCGAGCACCGCTGCACTAAACACCCAGCCCATCTCGGTACTGCTCAGTAACATTTCTGCTTTCATTCTGGGTGCGGCAACGCCCATCGATTGCAAATCAAAGCCTTCGATAATGGCAAACAGAAAACAAAGTAGTAAGGTGATCACTGCTGCTTTTTTTGAGGAATGCAACGTGGCGTGCGTATCCTTGAACATGTCCATATTCCTTATGATTATTCGATTTTTTAATCTCTTGTATATTATCCTGAGTTGACATATTTTGAGAGAAAGCGAAAAAAGACTAGCAGAGCAAAGGGTATTACGCAATATGTATTAAAATTATGCAATACGTAACCTTGAGGCGGTCGAGGGTGTTTGATTGAAATATAAGACCAAGACCATACTGTATGCGCTTTTATTGGCGCCGATTCCTTTATTAGTGTTTATGGCCTTGCTGTTTATCTTGCTGAATAGTGAATTTAAACCTTATTCGCTATTTATGATTCTGGTTGGACATTTTCTGGTTTATCTCGCCTATTGCATTTTAACCGTTCCTTTTTCCTTGGTATTGTCACTCGGCTTAAACCACTATCGGTGCCTGAATTTTTTTACGATTTGTCTGAGTGCATTATTGCTTGCAGCCCCTTTGTTTATTGTTCTGGAATGGAGCCATACCGGCCAACTGCCAAAACAATGGGGCGTGCTCTATGATGATATTTTTGCGTTCTTTATCGCCTTGATCCCCGCAGTGTGCTACTGGTTGATATTAATTAATCTGAAACCGAATCACTCGGTAAACGAGTTGGAGCGATAAAATTGTGTCGAAGCAGTTAAATGCGGAGTCCTCTGAGCCAGATGTTATTTCCTCAGGCCAGATAGAACATTTGGATAATACACAGGATTAGCGACCATGATCCCTGCTCCACATCCAGATCAACACCGCAGCCATACAGGCAATTAAAGGATAGACCAGCCACGGATGTGGAATGGTCCAGAGCATGATGACTGCAGCAATGCTCATACTTACGGTTGACATGTATTTTGCTTTTTTGGGAATGCGGCGGTTGTGCTGCCATTCTTTGAGCATAGGCCCGATAAAGCGGTGATTAAGGAACCATTGATGCAGTTTTTCTGAGCCTCTGGCTGCAAAGAAAACCGCCAATAATATAAAATCAACTGTCGGCAGACCTGGAATAAAAATTCCAAGTATGCCGAGTGCAATACATAACCAGGCCAGACAGATAAAGAGTAATCGCCACCAGAACGAGCGTGCTAATTTGCTTGCCGGCTGTGAGGGTTGTGGCAAAACCTTGCTATTCACATCATGATTCATGCGATCAATATTCTCCATACCTGCTCATCCTTAAGTCACCTGCTTATTTCAATTCGTCCAGCTGGTTTAAGGCCTTTCCAAAATAGCCAAATGCATCCAAAGCACCTTGCACTACGCGATCCTGTAATGCCGGGTCAAAATCCGCATCGTCGAGTGCCTGAACAAAACGTTTCCAAACCTTGGCACGTCCTTCCGGATAAGCAGCCAGATTACGGGCAGCAAAGGTTTCAGAGAAGCCTAAGCGTTTTTGCGCTTCTTTAAATAAGAAAGCGGCGCCCAAGGTTGACCCTTCCGAGACATAAATCCAGCCTAAGGCTTCAGGTAATTTGACTGCTGCACTTTGTAGCGCTTGTCCTGCCGGTTGAATACCCAAGTCCTGCAAATCTTCATAAGCCTGCAAAGAACGACCACGAATACCGAGGTCTGGAATAAGTCCAGCCACACCTTCCTGTTCAAAAAGATGTTCAATTTCCTGCTGGAAATAGTATTGTGACAAGGTGAATTGCGCATATTTTTCCTTGTTGGCAAATACATCGGCCTGCGCCATCAGGCGATGCATCCGTTCATGCTCTGCTGCCGTTTCTTGCTTTAAACGCTGCGAAAGGCTGTTGGCGACCATTGGTTCTGTGACTGCGTTCATGATCATTCTCCTGAAGAAAGAATATTGCTCATCGGTTAACGATCCCGACTGAGTTTAAGTTGCACTGGAAAATCGACAACAATAGCCACTGCTCGGCCATTGACTGTGTAGGGTTTGAATCTGGACTGACGGGCTGCGTTTAGAACGCGCTGATCTAAACTGGCAATACCTGAACTTTGTTTTAACTGAATATCGATTGGCTGCCCGTTTTCATTGATGTGTAAACGTAACTCCACCATGCGGGTTTGTTGTCTCAGTTCCCGGTCGTCGTAGGCAAACTTGCCAAAACTGAGAACCTCGACATGACTGACTTGCATAGGTGCATCACGTTCAACCTGGCTGTCAGGTGCCCGGCTAAGCTGCTGTTGTGCTACAGGCGCTTTTACGCCACCAGAGAGCTCGTGCTTTTCTCCCCCATCTGCTTGAGGTATTTGCTGATGTGAATTCACGGCAGCAGAGGATGGTTCTGGCTGTAAATGTGATTTCGCCGTTTTATTTTCTATAGTTTGAACAGCAAGCGGTTGTGTTGGTGGGGATGCGTCAGCATGTTGTTGTTTATTCAATTGTTGGTTGGACACGCTATGCGAAGCATTATGACTGACCAGAATCTTCTGCTCGTTGCTGTCCTGTTTATCTATGCGAGGACGGGTAGATTGTGGTTTTACCTGTTGTGCTGCTGGTGGTTGAGCACGCGCAATTTGAGCCGATGTATGAGGCGACTCTTGTTCTGCCGGTGACAAGCAGACGAAGTGCACCTTGAGCGCATTCACTTTGGGTGAAGTTGCCAGGCTATAAGGTTCAATAAAATGGCTGAGAAACCATATGGCTAAAAGATGCAGCGCAATGACTAATAAGCTAATGAATGATTTAGGGTATGAATGAATCAAAGCCGCTCTAGAGGCGAATGTTGAAGTCCATGCATAAGAGAGTGACTGGGATTTTGGTTTCATCACGCTCTCCTAAAAACGATGTTCCAGCTTTAAGCTGATATTGTGTTTATCGTAGGAATAGAGCCAGTCGACATTACTGTCATTATGGTTGTAGCGATAGGTCAAATTCGGCGTCATACCATAAAACTTAAACCGTGGCATTTGTACAACCAGGGTATAGTTCTGTTCAAAATCATGGCGACGTGCAGCAAAGGTCTCGACGTAGCGGTCAAACTGCCGCCAGCGGTATGAGGTTAATAGCGTGGTATTCAAACCTGCTTTCCAGGATTTGCTCAGTCCTAGACGGATGCCTTGTTGCTGATAAGCCGCCATATATTTTTCCTGGGTGTCATGGTCCAGTACATCCAGTCCGCTAAAAAGTGTCCATTGCTGCGGTAGAATTTTCCAGAATGTAAACATGGCCGAGCTTTCTTTACCATCTAGGTTTTTATATTTTTGATAGCCCAGATCTTTGATTTCAGCTTCAAGCTTGAAGGCTTTGTCTGGTGCTAGAAATCGCATCCATTCAGTACGTGCCCCCCATGCATTGTATAAACCATCATTGGCATAACGTTTATGTTCAAATAGCGGTGCAATGGTGATTTGATTTTTTAAATCAAAAAAACTATAGCCTGCATTGATATTCAGGGTGGATTCGTTATAGAGCGCATGATCAGCATAGGATTGCCCAAATGCTAAACCGCGTAAGGAAATGCCATGATTGCCCGAAAGCGAAAAGCGCTTGATTAGACTGGCCTCATAGTCAACCCCTGTTGCTGATGCTGCTTTGGGGCTGCCACGGGTAATTTCCTGAATTGGAGTCGCCTTGCCCTTGTCATCAATGCCATACAAGGTCCATGTTTTGCTTTGTTCAGAAGAGCTATTCAGATTTGTGGCATAGGATGGGCCAATTGCGACACTGCCTTGCCACGAATCCCGCTGATCAAGTGCTTTGACGAACAGATCAACCGTTTGTTGCACTTCTGGTGGGATCATTGCCCCATTGCTCTGCCCTAGCTTGTCCTGAATCGATGTAAAAAGGCGTGCTGCTTGTTTATTCTTCTGCTGTTCAAACAGCACGCGCGCTAACTCGAGTTCACAAATCAGATTATTCGGTTGTTGATTAAGACTACTTTGAAATTTTTGTTCGGCTAATTTGAGCTTTCCCTGAGCGCGCGCCAAAGCCGCTTCGGCAAAATCGGTTAAAGCCTGATCATAGCCTTGATACTGCTGATAGTGTTTTAAGTAAATCGCAGCATTGCCCCATTGCTTTTGCATAACCGCCAGATATAGCGCTTTGGCCAGATCATCCGGATTCTGCTCTACCGCGTAAATTTGGCCATTAATACGGATGCTGGGTAGTTTCTCGGTGTCACGAATGGTGCCTTGTTGTTGTAATTGATGCTGTTGCTGGAACAGATTCTGATCCAGACTCTGATTAAGGCGGAGTTGTGTCTCATCATCGGCATAGAGTGATGAAGCAGCCAGTAAAATCACACAGCACAGCAATGTTTTGTTCATAACAACCGTAAAAAAGAAAAGCATGAGTCCTTAAACAAGAAAAAGGAATCTACAGCTGTAGATTCCTCTTGCCACCATTAGTTTTTCGCACCGCCAAATGCCGTGTTATAAGACACATTGTCAAATTTCGCGATACCCGCTAAAGCAGCCGCATTTGCGCCAAAGAAATGTCCCTGAACCGCTCCGGAGTCATTTAAGCCAGCGGTACCATTTGCAATTGCAAAACCGCTAAATGCAGCCGAACCCGGATTAAAGGTCACACCATCCAGTGTTAAGTTTGAAACGCTAGTGCCGGTTCCGGTTAATGATCCTTCGAGCGTGCCTGCACCGAAGTTTGCAGTGAAATTACCAGTTAACAGATTGGCTGCCGAGCCATTAATCCCTGCAACGGTATAGGTTGCCGTTCCTGCAGTAGGTACTGTGGTATTGGTATTGTCACCTGCGTAATAAACCGTATGGCTTGCGCTGGCAGGCGTATCACCGGCTTTCCACCATTCACCGAAATAAACTTCCTGTGTGCCGACCTGTCCAAAGTTAAAATTACCTAAAGCGCTATGTGAAGGCGGCATTGCAGAGGCAGGAATGTGAGAGATATTAAAGCTCTTGCTACCCACAGTTACATTGCTATTGCTGGTTCCTTGTGCAGCAAATGCTTGCGCTAGACCTTTGAGTGAACTAAAACCGGTGAATGCATTATAAGGTGCACCTGCCGCCTCTACTGAAACAGCAGCTGTTCCACCGCTATGACTGGCATTTGCTGCCGCACCGACTTTGATATTTGCTTCGTTGCTTGAAGCGCCTTCAATTGCTGCATGGCTGAATACCGCAGAACATGCAACCAGAGCGATGAACAGTTGAGAGATTTTCATTTATTGTTACTCCATTTTTCTAAAGCTAAGTTATTGTTTCAATAAAGATAACGATTTCGTTATCCATGTAGTTGTATGCGCAGTTGGATCGATCACTACGCCTTGATTTTGTAAATAATAATCATTCAACTATATTATTTACGCTTATCTAATTCCCGCTGATTTAAAAGAGGAAATTAAATTCGGTGTTAAAACTTGGTGGTCCAGCTGACTTTCAAAGTACGGCCGGGTGCGGCCATGGCACTTCGCGTTAAAGGATCGATATAGAACTGGTTGGAAAGATTGTTGCCCACAAATTCAAGCGTGTTATAGGTATCGATTTGATAACGGGCATAAGCATCAAAAAGCCAGGTATCATCCCAGGCCAACGGCACATTGAGGTAATAGCCTTTGTTGATCCCTGCATCATTATTTTTACGCAGCGGACTTTCATAGCCTTTGTAGAAGGTTGCACGCGCACCCAACTCTAATCTTTCATCGAGAAAACGTGCGCCCAACAACGCATGGGCACTCAGCTCGGGAGTCGACATGGTAACCAGATAGCCATTCGGAAAACCATCATCGACACAACGTTTATAGGCATCACGGAACTGAATCCCCTGATCCGTTTGCACCGTGCCGCTGTTAATCATTTTATCGATGGCACTATTGCTGTCACAGACTTGATTCTTCAGGTTATAAGCCAAGCTCAGATCGGTGAAGAAAGCGCCATTATCAAAACGGCTTTGCAGTTCCAGCCCTGAAAGTTTTTGCTCATCCATATTAGTGAAAATCAGGTTCTGATTGCGCTCGATCACGTTTTTGGTTTTATTGTAGTAATACGCCAGTTTAAGATCGGCATTTCGTGCTGAACTCAACCATTCACGCATGTCGTAGACATATCCCACTTCATAATTAAATGCATGTTCGGGTTTGATCGGTTGATAAGGCATCAGGGCGGAAAAGCCAACCGTGCTTTCAAATAGGCTAGGTAAGCGATACTCTTCTGCATAACGGACATAGAGCCGGTTATTGTCAGTTAAATGCAGGGAGGCGCCAAGCTGAGGTGCCCAGCCACTGTCTTTTACTTTTTGCGCCGTTTCAATCGGAACCTGTTCAATCACTGCCGGGCTTAGATTACCACTGCCGGTAATCACATATTTTTGACCTAAGGCATTCAGTCGTTCTAATACATTATCGGCCAAATTTAGCTGACCGTTGTCATCTGCTTTCCAGGTAAGCGTATTTTTCTGTGACCAAATAAGGTTATACAAAGTGCTTTCTGAAGCAGGAACCGTTTCCAGTTTGCCATCCCAGTCTGGATTTCTGCTGGCATAACGTTGAGTGAACCGGTCCAGCATGCGTTGCTGCTGAGCGCTATAACTTTCAGGCATGGTCTGGTATTCAAAACTGTATTCCTTGAGCTTGCTTTTCTTGGTAAATAACGGATTTAAGGCAGGATCAACCCCATCTCGCAGGGATTTATTCAAGAAATCATCAAAAGCCCAGTAGGAGCGATAACGCATCCCTGCATCAAAACTTAACCATGAAGCGGGACGATAGTTAAAATTAAAATCAAAGGTCTTTTCTTCACGGCGGCCTGCACGCGGTAAAGCCTGAAATATGCTATACATTGGCCCATATTCGCCATAGATATCATCAGAACTGAGTTTCTCTTTTAAAAAACTTCCACCCAGCGTTAAATCAAGTTGTTGGGACAAACTGGCTTTGTTACTGATCGTGATGCCTTGGCGCCGGTTATCAGAATGGCTGATCGCGGTATTGATAATGCGGTTGTCTCGAAAATCAATCGTGGTTGGCCAGCCACCGCGTGTATAGGTCTGGCTTTCGGTATCGGTCTGCCAGATATTGGCATAGAAATCGACCCACTGAATATTTTCGGGTTTAAATTTATATTCCAGACTATAGGCTTTAGAACGAATATTGCTGAGTGGCCATTGCGGTACACCTATATCAGGCGTTAGCCCCCATTCAATCCGTGATGGCATGATTTCACCAAATCTATTTTTGGTGTCTCGATAGGTCAGTTTCAGTGCCTGATCATCAGTTGGGCGATAGTTGGCTTTGAATAACCACGATTCCATTTGGCTTGAGGTATTCGGTACTTCATCGCCCGGTTTGTATGAATGTGCAAAATAAGGAATAAAATCAAGGCTATTACTCGGTTCTGCCCGTTTATAATAGCCTGCCCCATGTGTACCTGAAAAATAGTTGCCGCGTTCGCGTACTGCATAAACTGCCAATAAATCAAATTTGTCCTGCTTCATTGCCAGTGCCAGTCGGCCCGCGAGATCATCGCCAGAGAAGTTAGAGTTATCATTTCTGCTGCGGTTCTTTTTATAGATATCCGGATCGTACTTTTTCCCGTTTACATCGTTCCACGGTGTTGTATCATCATAATTTTTGCCGACTTTGCTCATGTCCGGAAGCGATGGGTCGATTGAGTTAGTTGAGCCTTCAACTTTGAGCTCGGCACCAAATGTTTTACCGGGGCGAACGATATCATCCGCTTCCAGGGTTTTGACTACCACACCGCCACCGACTGAAGTCGTGGTATTACGTTCTAAGGACGGGCCTTTAATTACTTCAATGCCCGCGATCAGGTTGGGATCGATATAATTTCGGTTATTCACGCCATTATAGCCACGCCATACCGCAATTGACTGTTCCGTTCCATCAATGGTCAAGGGGACTCGACCCACGCCCTGTACACCACGTACACTCGGGTCCAGTGCGCCGCTATTTCGGGCATCGCCACTATAAACACCGACCATCCCTTGTAACACATCGGCGGGATTGGTGCCTTTGAAGCGCTCGATATAGTCTTTGCCTGCATAAACTGAAGAGCGGTTGGCATCATATACCCTGTTGCTGCCCTGAGTATCACGATTTTCCTGACCAAAGACTACAAGCGGAGTCAAACGAACGGCTACTTCATCATTCTGATTTTGCTGAGAAGTTGTATTATTGAGCAATGTCGTTGTGGGCGCAGCGATACGATGAGTATTTTGAGTCGTGTTAGGCGCCAGCGTATAGCCTTGGCCGACTTTCAGGGCATGAAATGTTGAAGAGGTTAAAATGTGTTGAAAGCCTTGTTCCAGCGCAAAGCTACCTTTTAAACCCGAACTGCTTTGTCCTTTTAACTGTTGCGCATCAATAGCAATTGAAGTACCGGATTGTTCTGCAAACTGGTTCAATACATTGGCCAGGGATCCTGCCGGAATATCGTAGGTCTTTATATCCGCAGTTTCCGCATAGGCGTGTTGTAAAGGCAAAGTCAAACTACCTATACACACCGTATGTATTGCAAATGCGAGTGTTGAAAATCGAAAGAAGTTCCGATTTTGCATTTTCCCTTTTCCAGTGTTGTTCATTGTACCGCCCCGGTAAATCGAAATAAGAATCATTTAACCTGTTTGAATAAAATGATCCAAATGAATTGCTTCTACTTACTATGACGAACAGCTTTGAAAAAAGTGGAACCTGAATTTAAAAAAATTTAATTTTTTTGAACATAAATAGATAAATGCCCGCCATATTCCGGTCATCGGGTATTTTTTGTGGTAACGACAACCAGATAAGGCGTAATTTGATACACCTCTATCTCTGGAAAAACGCTTGCCAATAATTTGAGTGAATCCTGGGTCTGGTCCAAAGGCAAAACAGCATTGACTTGAATCTTATGTAATGCCGCTGAGTTAAATAGGATTTTGCCCTTATAGTTTTGATCCAGTTGCTTTAACACCTGATCAAGCGGCAAATTTTCTACCATCAGCTGATGTTTCTGCCATTTTTGTTGTTCATTATAAATATTGACTGTGGACAGTGCTTGTATGCCGTGTTGATTCAGACTTACAGCCTGACCTGCGTTGATAATGACGGACGGTTGGGAATATGCATTGGCTGCATGTACCCGTACCCGGGAATGTAACATTTTTAACTGCGTCGCTTCAGTTGAGTAGTCCACGCTGAACGCCGTACCTAGCGCCTGAATCTGGCCATGCGGCGTTTTGACAATCAATGGCCGCTGCGGATCTTTGGCTACATCGATATAGATCTGTCCTTGTACTAATTCGACCACACGTTGCTTGCCCTGAAAATCGATGTTGACGGCACTCTTTCCACGTAAAATCAGACGAGAACCATCTGTCAGGATTTGATCGGTCCATTGGGCCGTATCCCCTTGAATATCTGCCATCAAATAAGCCACAGAATAATTCGTTAAAAATAATATTCCGCAACTGAACGCAAATAAGGCAAGCGAAAAAGCACTTCCTGCACGCAGATATTTATAGGTTTTGCTAGAGCCCAACCCTGCCTTAAGCGCAGATTTAACCAGCTTTTTATCAGGCGTGGCTTGAGATACGATCTGAATCGAATGGATGCATTGCTCAATATCTGCTGCTATTTTCTGATGATGCTGACTGCGCTGTTTCCATTGGTTAAACTTCAATTGAGCATGATGGCGTGTCGATTCGTCATCTGAGCTGAGTTGCACAATCCATAGTGCCGCTTCTTCTACCAGTTGACGTTGATCAGGTTGATCTATCGCCATTTATACCGCATCCATAAGCAGTCGTGTCTGATAGCACTGGACCAGACAGCTTGCCAGATACTTTTGGATCATTTTGCTTGATACACCCAGTTGCTGTGCGGTTTCCTTATGGGTGTAGCCTTCCAGATAGTGCAGAATAAACGCCTGTTGGGCTTTGGCAGACACTCCTTCCAGTGCCTTGCACAGTTGTTCAAGCGCCTGAATAATCTGCATCTGGTCTTCTGGTGAAGCAACGGCGTCCAGCATGTATTCCATCTGGCTTAAACCATCCAGATATGCTTGCTCGATACGCTTGCGGCGCACCTGATCAATCAGTAAGTTCTTGGCAATAGAGGTCAGATAGGCACGCGGTTCTTTGATCCCTAAAAGTTCATCACGGGTCTGTAGAAGTTTAATAAATGTATCCTGAACCAGATCAGCCGCTTGTTCGGTATTGCCCAGTTTTTGCCTCAACCATTGGTGAAGCCAGCCACGATGGTTTTTATATAATTCATCTATAAGCAGCGGGGTTCTGTTCACAATGATCCGACTCAAACAATGTATATTTAAATGATAATAATTATCATTAACAAAAGTCAAGATGGATTGATGCTTTCTCTGATTTTTATGTTAAATACATGATATGTTGATGGAAATATCAACGAAAACTAAAATTACTAGTGAATTTTAAAAAAGTAAAAATCTTGTCTAGTGGTTAATTAATGGTTTTAAGCCAGCAACCACTTCATCTGATTTATACAGCGCCACATGCTGGTTGGAGCGCTGTACGGTTGAGTAATGCATTCAGCTTTAATGAGTGTACTCTACAGAGACGGTTAAAATTTATGGGAAATACTGAATTTATAATCCCGGCCTGTGCCAGTCATATATTCACCCAGATACATCTTGTAGTCTCGATTAAACAGGTTATCAATCGACATATTTAAGGTAGGCCCTTTCTGCCCTACAGGTTGCCAGTCCACATAGACGCCATGCAATGAATAACCCTTGGTTTTCGGCAGCGAAAATGAAGAGGCAGCGATAGATTTGTCATTGTCCGAAAGACTACGGTCTTGTGCCGCCACAAAAATCCCGCGCCAGCCCATAGTTAGGTGATGCTCTGGCACATTCACGCCCAAAGTTGCTGTGGCTTTTCTCGGTGGAATATCGGTCATCCAGGTTTTCTGGTCAAACCATGGGTTGACTGGGGAGTTATCCCGTTGCCCTCGAATATAAGAATAGGTTAACCCGGTAAACCACATGGGCTGGTTATAGAAAAGCTCGGCTTCATAGGCTTTGATCGTATAATCATTCACATTACGATAAAAACCATGAGGATATTTTCCATTGCAGTCATTGATGCTGCCATTGCCGCCGTTAGCATTGTTTTCAGCTTGTGCTTTGCAGAAGGTGGAACGGTTACGGAAGATTTCATCAGATCCACGATTACGATGATAGGTCAGGCGAACTTGTAAATGGTCATCTTCGGCAAATACATCATCGAAGTTCATTTCATTGCCTAAGCGAAGCGCGAGCATTTTTTCAGGCAATAAATAACGACTGGTGGATGGCACAGAGGTGACCGCGGATTGTACATAATATTGTTCATCGACACGCGGTGCACGCCAGGTTTTGCTGATATTGGCAAACCAGGTCAGATAATCGGCCTGTTTCCATGCCAAGGCTAAACGCGGCGACCAGCCAGTATAGGTCTTGCTTGAATAATCATGTCCCGCTTCAGGGTCGTTATAGCGTGACGCACGGTTCGGTTTACCCGTGTTGGTAATGTGATCGTAGCGAATAGAAGGCGTAATGGTGAAATCATTGATCTGATATTGATCCTCTACAAAGGCACTCAGCATCTGCTGATCCCCTGCCGGCATATAATTTGGCTCATAATAACCAAAATTATAATCTGGCTTTTTCGAGTTGGTTTTATCGTAAATCAGGGAGTTCTGCTCCATTTTCTGATATTGCGCACCGACTTTTAATTTATGTGTGCCATAGTCAGTCTCAAAATCACTGATATTACTGAGCTTAAGGGCCGTGTTGGTATAAGTGACCCAGCTTTCATTGCCCAAGGTTGCAGCTGATCCATTCACACTCGGTAAGCGCTGGTCATGTTGATCTGTCTTGGAATACGAAGCCATGGCTTTAAAGTTCACATAAGGATTGGATGCCGGATTGAACTCATATCCGATGGAATAACTGCTATCTTTCTGGTCACGGTAAACCAGTCGGCGTTTCCATGCCTCTTCATAGCCATATTTCTTAATATCGGCTTCGGTTGGTACTGCATCCTGATCACGCATGGCAGCAAAAGGTTCCCAGCCATCATGCCCGCTTTGCATGGCATTGAAAGTGATTTTCTGACTGTCGGTTGGATGGAAATTCAGCTTGGCCAGATAGGTGTTTTGTTCTTGGGCAGAGTATAAAAATTTTGTGCCGTCTGGGCGGGTCACATTGCCACTATCACGATTGGTATAATAAAACATGCCATCGACCAGGCCATTGTTGCTTTGAGCATAAACCGCACCGGTATAAGTATTTTGCTGGTTATTGGAAAAACGCGAATACTTTAAAAATGTACCGACCTGCTGATCATCTTCCAGTAAATCCGTTGCATCCTTGGTTTCCAGTGTTACTTTACCGCCAAAACCACCATTACCGACTTCAACATTATGCGGCCCTTTATCGACCGTAATTTTCTTTAAAATTTCGGGTTCAATAAACACTGAGCCCTGCCGATATTTATCAAAACTTTTAACCGAGTCATCCAGGGTAATCGGAACATCCTCGACACCGCCCATCCCTAAAATATTAATGGTCTGCCCACCTGGTCTTGGAGAACCTGCAGATCCTACACTGGGCATATGATCCAGCAATTGTGCGACATTATTGGCTTGATAACGATCAATGGCTTTCTGGTTTAATACACTCTGACCAAACTGGATGGTATCATCTTTTTCGGCCTGTACCACGATCGGTGTCATCTGATAAATCTGGTTCTGGGCATTACTTTGGGTCGAACTCTGAAGTGATTTATTTGATAATGACGCTGTGCTTTCGGCATGGCTTAACGGCTGCACTGCAACGCTTTGGCCCGCATTTAAATTCATGGATAACGCTATCGCAGTTGCCAACAACAACGGTTTAGATACCATGCCCTGTGTAAGTGGCTGATTCAGATGTGATTCACCAAGAATTACACTGTGTTTCTTGGTGAAATTAAGGGAGTGTGTCATTCAATTATAAAACTTTACCTAATTGATAATAATTATCGTTTACATTTGTAATTTTGTAAACAAAATCATGTTATTTTTCTATCAATTAAGCTGTTTATCCGCTCATTTAAGCTTTTTCTAATGCTTCAATGATGGCTAAAGCAGTCACACGTGCTGAAAAAGGATTCTGCCCCGTAATCAGTTTGCCATCCTGAACCACATTTGGCATAAACGGAATTAGTTTCTTTTCATATTTCGCGCCACGTTGTTTAGCAAGTTGTTCGGCATTATAGGGCACTTTTTTCGCCACCCCTGCCAGTACTTCTTCACACCAGGCAAAACCGGTCAGTTCTTTACCCGCAATCAAGTATTGTCCATTTGCAAGCTGAACATTGAGCAATCCACAATAACCATGACAGACACTGGCAACGATGCCACCATGTTCATAAAGATTGCTGGTGATCTGTTGCAGTTCGGGATTGTCTAAAAAGTCCCACATCACGCCGTGCCCACCGGTGTAATAGATCACATCGTAATCTTGCCAGTTGATCTCGGCAGGCTTTTTGGTGGTTTCCAGCAACTGCATAAAGGCAGGATCGTTTTTGCGCTTTAAAACAGATGCATCCGCGACGAAACGCTCCAGTGATTTGGGTTCAATTGGAGAGTGACCTCCCAAAGGGCTTACAATATCCTGAATATAACCCTGTTTTTCAAATTCATCGTAGGCATGGGTCAACTCACCGAGCCATAAACCTGTGGGACGATCAACTGTTTCATATTGAGCAATATTGGTCACCACATGCAGGATACGTTTAGACATTTTTCACCTCAGCTTTTACATTATTTTTAGTCTTGCTTTTAACCCACTATAAGTCTAAAGTTAGCTTTAATGTCAAGAGGAAATCAGTAATGAATATTAGCGAATTATCAAAACAAAGCGGTTTAAGTACGCCTACGATTCGTTATTATGAACAGATTAAACTGTTACCCAAGGCTAAACGTAAATCTAATGGCTATCGGGAATATAGTGAAAATGATCTGAAACAATTGTTCCTGATCCAGCAAGCACAACAGGTTGGCTTTTCGCTGACAGAGATCAAGGCTTTTTTACCGTCGAATGTGACGACTTGGGATCACGATATCCTGATTGGTTTGCTGGAAAGTAAAATTAAGGATATTGAAGAATTAGAACAGAAACTGGCCATGAGTAAACTCAATCTTCAAATGATGATTACAGCGATTAATAACAAGCCGGATGAAATTACCTGTGAAGAAAATGCACAGCGCCTGCTCAATCTTTACTATACCGCTGATAAAGCTGAAAAATAATCATCTTTTGTAATGGTTTTCCGCCGAGCAACGGATAGGAAGCTATTGACCTTAAAGCCTACTTTAAGCATAGGATGATTGACAGGTGATTGATGAGGAACCTGTCATGTTGCAACGTTGGAATCTTCAAAAGTGGTGGATCAGCCTATTTATACTGATCTTTTCGGTTAACCCAGTCTTTGCTGCTGAACCTGGGCAAAATGTACACACCCAGTCCTTAGGCAAAATTCTGGTGGTCATGACCAACCACTCAGCTTACCCCACCCGTTCAGACCATACTGGCTTATGGCTAACCGAACTTACCCACTTTTATGACATTGCCCAAGCCGCTGGTTATGGCATGGATTTTGTCAGTCCGCAAGGTGGTGCAGTTCCACTGGATGAGCGTAGCTTAAAACCAATTTATCTGGATAAATCTGCCAAAGCTCATTTAGCCGATCCTAAGTTTATGCAACGTTTAAACACCACGCTTGCCCCGAAAGCGATTGATCCATCCCGTTACAAAGCAATTTATTATACCGGTGGTCACGGCACCATGTGGGATTTTCCAAAAAATGAGGACCTGAAAAAGATCAGTGAGCAGATTTACCAGCAAGGTGGTGTGTTATCCGCAGTTTGTCACGGTGTGGGAGGTTTATTGTCACTTCAAGACAATCAGGGCAAAGCATTGATCGCAGGTCGAACTGTAACAGGATTTGCCAATATTGAGGAAACACTCTCAGGCATTAAATCGCAAGTCCCTTTTTCATTGCAAGATGGACTGGTACAACGCGGCGCACATTATAAGCGTGCGTGGGTGCCATTTACGTCTTATGTGGTTGTGGATGACCGCATTATTACCGGACAAAATCCGCAGTCGAGTAAGGAAATTGCGGAAGCTGTGGTCAAACGTCTCGCTACTTTAAAATAAAATATCGTTTGAAAAGCCAGATTCTTGAATCTGGCTTTTTAACATCCCCTCCTTTGTTCAGTGAACTGATATCTCCCTACTGATCGATTCTTCCCGTGCATGGCTTGCATAAAATCCTGCAAAAATGCTTGACCTTAAAGTGAGCTTTAATCTTAACATTTCAAATATGAACTGGAGGAATCTCATGAATTTTAATCATCGTTATTTAAATCGCTCTATCTCGGCGATAGCCGCAAGTGTGTTACTCAGCACTGCAACTTATGCCATTGAGCCGAAGCAACCTGCTAATACCACACAGGACACAGCGCAAACGACAGTGGTCGAATTCGGTCCGTACAAAGTCAATGTCCCTAAAGGTGGTTATTACGATCGTTATCGCATGAACCCGGATCTAGATGAAGTGGCGAAAGACCCGGCAGCAGGAAATATTGATTATTTCCGTACTATTCCTAAAAAGCTGGTAGAAACACGTGTAGGGAAAGTCTGGTCACCGAATTTTTACTATCGGACCAGTAATGTGCAATTGTTGATGCTTGCCCCCATCGCAAAACTCAAAGCCAAGCTTCCTGCACCCCTTGAACCTTTACAGCCTTTTCCTGGCTATGGTCTGGTTTCACTGACCTTCTTTTCTTATGCTGTGGGTGATGTTGATCCATACGATGAAGTTTCGGTTGCCATTGTGGTTCGTCAGCCCGGTGCACATCATTTCAATAGCACCGAACTATTGAGCTCGATGCGCAGCCATAAATACTATGGTCATGTACTGGCTTTACCTGTCGATACGGAAATAGCCCGTGTTCGTGGTGTCTATGGCTACCAGTTGCCCAAATGGCTGACACCGATTGACCTGAATATTGGCAGTCAAACACTGAAAGCCCAGATTTTTAATACCGATGGCACCTCAGATCTAAGCCTCAGCGCAGCTTTGCCAAAAATTAAAACAGTAAAGCCACAGTCAAGAATTGAAACCAAGACCATGTATCAACTGGTTGACGGGAAATGGCACAGCACTTCAGTAGAATCAAATACACTGGCATTTGGACAAAAGTTATTTCCAAAGGATGTGCAACTGGTGCGTAGTGATGGCCCACTGACGAAACTTCTGGATGATTTAGGTGCAGCGAAGATTTTACGTCTGGATGTGGTGAAAGATGCCCAATTGGCACTGAATATGCCAGTTGCTTATCCTGTACTGGATCAAGTCAGTCAGCATAAAAAATAAATGTATTCCATAACTGACACCCGCTTTCAGACTGAAAGCGGGTGTTTTTTTATTTGAGTTAAGCTAGTTATCGTTCTAAGCAGAAAACAGATTTGAAAACCACCGTTTTTAGTCCATGATTTTCTTTAGTTTTAAGTCAAGCGAATCATCTTATTCACGACAGCATAGGTTGTAGCGCACTTGCTTTGATCTCATTGTCTGCCTATAGGGTGCAAAAAGAACCATAACTAAAAAAGCCAATGGCAGAGGGACTGTCATTGGCTTCAGCTTCAGGATACACACGATAACAACATGTATAAGCCGTATCTTTTAACAGGCTGCGCTATAGTGACGCATCCGGTTTTTATAGAGACGGGTGCGGCGTGCCATCGCAGCTTGTTGCAGAATCAATGCCCAGGCTGGAGAAACTTTAGGATTCGGACGTTTTCCAAGGCTGAGTTTACGCAACTGAAATTTTACTGTTGCCATATTGGCCAGAGATGCCAGCGTTTTGTTTTTCCAGTGAATAGGCTTTAATTCAGGTGCCGTATTCTGCCCTTGCTGCCACTGATGGGGAAGATTCGGTTCGATAGCCAAAGCAGTGGCAATCCCTACCATATCCACACCGCTTTCAATCACCTGTTCAGCCACCTGTATACGGCGAATTCCACCCGTGACCATCACGGGCATCTTGGCGACCTTACGAATCTCCTGTGCAAATTCCAGAAAATAGGCTTCACGGGCCAAGGTGCGGCCATCGCGTGCCTGACCTTGCATGGCTGGTGCTTCATAGCTACCGCCAGACAACTCGACCAGATCTACAGCCAATCCATTTAGCATCTGCACCACTTGCTGCGCATCTTCGGCACTAAAACCACCACGCTGGAAATCTGCCGAATTGAGTTTTACTGCAACAGTAAAGGTATCAGCAACTACAGCGCGTACTGCTTTTACGATCTCGATCAGAATGCGTGCCCGATTTTCCAGAGAACCACCCCATTGATCCTGTCGTTTGTTGCTCAGGGGGGAAAGGAACTGGCTGAGCAGATAACCATGCGCTGCGTGGATTTCAACCCCGGTAAAGCCGGCTTTTTCACCAAGACGTGCGGTATTGGCAAAGCGGTCAATCACTTCCTGAATCATGGCCTGATTCATTTCAATCGGTGTATTAAAACGATCAGACATTTTGCCCAGATCTAATGCAACCGCCGAAGGTGCCCAAGTCTCTTGACCTAAATTGGATTGCATCTGACGCCCCGGATGATTGATCTGCAACCACACTTGGGCGCCTTTAGAACGACCGATTTGTGCCCAGCGTTTAAAGCTTTCCAGATGCTGTTGATCTTCCAGCACTACACCGCCAGGTCCAGTCATGGCACGGCGATCGACCATCACATTACCGGTAATGATTAAACCAACGCCGCCATCCGCCCAGGCCTGATATAAACGCATCAGTTCTTCCGACGGTGCATGATTTAAGTCTGCCATATTTTCTTCCATAGCAGCTTTGGCAATGCGGTTAGGAATCTCGGAACCATTCGGGAAAACCAGTTTTTCAAATACTTTCATTATTGTGACCTCATTGAGTATGAATTTACTTTAAGATTAAAGCTCACTTTAATGTCAATAGGTTTATCAAATGGAATAAGATATTTTTTATAAATATTTTTAGATTCAGTTATTTAGATCATAAAAAATAGAGGCACGTAGGCCTCTATTTTAATTGGGTTGAGTAAAATGGATTATTGACGGATAAATGCCAGTAAATCAGGATTAATCACATCCGCATTTACGGTGAGCATACCGTGTGAAAAACCTTTATACGTTTTTAACGTGCCGTTTTGCACTAGCTTGGCTGACAATGCGCCCGAATTTTCATAAGGAACCACCTGATCATCATCGCCATGCATCACCAGTACGGGCACTGAAATCTTTTTCAGATCTTCTGTAAAATCGGTCTGGGAAAAAGCCACGATGCCATCATAATGTGCTTTGGCACCGCCCATCATGCCTTGGCGCCACCAGTTCCAGATCACAGGCTCAGATGGTTTGGCATCAGGACGATTAAAACCATAGAAAGGACCAGCAGGCAAATCGTAATAAAATTGCGATCGGTTCTTGAATAACTGGTTTTGCAAGTCATCAAATACTTCTTTTGGTAAACCGTCAGGATTGTTCGGCGTTTTTACCATTATCGGCGGCACGGCACTGACCAGCACGGCTTTGGCAACATTTTCTTCGCCATGACGCGCGATATAATGCGCCACTTCCCCGCCTCCGGTGGAATGTCCGATATGAATGGCATTCTTGATGCCAAGATGTTGCACGACTGTAGCGACATCATCGGCATAATGATCCATATCATGTCCATCCCAAACCTGACTGGAACGGCCATGCCCACGACGATCATGTGCGACCACACGGAAACCTTCGTTTAAGAAAAACAGTAACTGGGCATCCCAATCATCTGAGCTCAGTGGCCAGCCATGATGGAAAAAGAGGACCTGTGCATCGCGTGGACCCCAATCCTTATAAAAAATTTCTACACCATCTTTTGTCGTAACGTACGCCATCTTTGTTTCTCCTGTGTAAGATTTACACTGTCGAGTCATGATCTATGTTGTAATTCATGTCGGTAAAATCACATTATTTTTAAGACTATCTGTATGGATAGCTACTCTATACTAAGATTAAAGTTCACTTTAAGGTCAATGGTTTTAGTCCCATTCTGATAATAAAAATGTAATTTTACAATTTAGAAATAAAAGACAAAATCTAAGATGAGCTATTGAAATTCAATGTTTTATTGGAAATTAAAAAATATTTATCTGCCTATTCTGTTTACATACATCTAACGAATACAGCGTCTGTTTTTCGAAACAGAAACTTTAGGGCTTGACATTAAAGTTGACTTTAATCTTATAGTGATTTCAGATGAAAAGTGCTTTGGGTTCCAATATAGGCATTTTAAATGACTTGATCAATGAAAGGTTAACGAAGATGAACAGCAATAAACAGTTTACTGAAGTTGAATTTGGACAGCACAAGGTGAGCGTTCCTAAAGGTGGCTACTATGACCGTTTTAGAATGAATCCGGATCTGAATGAAGTTGCTCAGGATCCTGCTGCCGGAAATATCGATTTTTTTCGCAAGATTCCAAAACAGCTGGTGGAGTCGAGAGTGGGTCCGGTCTGGGCACCGAATTTTTATTATCGCAGCAGCAACGTGCAGGTTCTCATGCTTGCACCACTGAAGCAACTCAAAAAACAGCTACCTGCCCCTTTAGAACCGTTACACGCTTTGCCAGGTTATGGATTGGTTGCACTCACCTTCTTCCATTATTCTGTTTGTGATAACGATCCTTATAACGAAGTTTCGGTGGCAATAGTGGTGCGTAAACCAGAGGCACGTGGGCCACATATTTTAGAGCTGGCCAATGCGATTAGACAACGTCATTTTTATGCCCATGTATTGGCATTGCCTGTCGATACCGAGATTGCCCGGGTTCGTGGCGTCCATGGCTATCAACTGCCGAAATGGCGTACCGAGATCAATGTCGAGATCGGCCCCAAGAAAATTAATGCCAACCTGACCGATACTCACGGTAAGGTTGATCTCAGCCTGACTGTGGTGACACCGCCTTTAAAACGGGTGAAATCTGAATCCCGGATGACTGAAGCGACCATGCTACATCATGTTGATGGCAAATGGCATCAGACACTGGTGCAATCAAATCCCCTTTCATTGGCTCAGCAGTTATTACCGAAAAAGGTCAAGCTGCTTCGTCATGGTGGGCCTTTAAGCCGGTTACTGGATCAGTTGGGTGCCTCCAAGATTCTTCGTCTGGATGTGGTTGAGGATGCTCAGGTGGTACTGAATTTGCCAAAACCGCTTTAAATTTCAAACAACTTAAAAATCAAGGGAAATAAACAATGACACAAAGCAATTATGATCTTGTGGTATTCGGTGCGACCAGTTTTGTCGGGCAGATCCTGACCCGATATCTGGCAGAATATTTGTCGACCCAACAGGAGCAACTGCGCTGGGCCATTGCCGGTCGCTCTCAACAAAAATTACAAGAACTGAAAAATGGTTTAGGTGGTTTGGGTGAATCTTTACCCATACTGATCGCGGATGCGGGTAACCCAGCTGAACTGAATGCCCTGTGTGCACAGACACGTGTAGTGGTTTCAACAGTTGGGCCATATGCCTTATATGGTGAACCGCTGGTTCAGGCCTGTGTTAACAACGGTACAGATTATTGTGATCTGACCGGCGAAACCCAGTGGATCAAAAAAATGATCGAGAAATACGAATCTCAAGCCCAACATTCTGGCGCCCGTATTGTGCATTGTTGCGGTTTTGATTCGGTTCCATCGGATATGGGGGTTTATTACTTACAGCAACAGGCACAAAAACAGTTTCATGCGCCTGCAACCCAAGTCAGCATGCGGGTCAAGACCTTAAAAGGCGGTGCATCCGGCGGTACGGTTGCAAGTCTCATCAATGTCATTCAGGAAGCTGCAGCCGATCCTGCCCTGCGTAAAGATCTGGTTAATCCTTATGTGCTTTGTCCACCTGATCATGGCAACAGCCAACGACAAATTTATATTAAAACCGCGAAATTTGATCCTGATTTTAATGCATGGATTGCGCCTTTCGTGATGGCAGCGGTCAATGAGCGTGTCGTGCATCGTTCTAACGCTTTATCGGGTAATGCCTATGGCAGCAACTTTAGCTATAACGAAGCCATTTTAACGGGCGAAGGCTTAAAAGGACGTTTCAAAGCCTTAGGTGTTGTTTCTGGTTTAGGGGTATTTATGCTTGCGGCAGTGACTAAACCGGTGAGTCAGCTCATGGAACGTTATATGTTACCAAAACCAGGTGAAGGTCCGACACCAGAACAGCAGCTTGCAGGACGGTTTGATTTACGTTTTATCGGGAAAACCGAAGCAGGTCAAAGCCTCAAGATCAAAGTAACGGGTGATCGTGATCCAGGTTATGGCTCGACCGGAAAAATGTTGGGACAGGCTGCCTTGAGTCTGGCGCTTGATCATTACAAAGAAGGTCAAAAGACGGGGCGCTCAGGGGGCTTCTGGACACCAGCGACCATGTTTGATGCGCAGTTTATTCATCGTTTGACTGAGCATGCAGGACTTGCCTTTGAACAAATTTGAATGATCTTTCCTCCTATAGGGAGATATTCCTCATTTTTAACTTGAACATAAAGCGATTGAATCAAGTCCCCAACATGATCATTAAGGAAATAGCTACATGAAATGTATTACCTTTAACGGTGCGGGTGGCCCCGAAGTCATTACGGTCAGTGAAAGACCGATGCCGGAACTGACCGATGACGGCGTCTTAATTGAAGTGGTTGCTGCCGGAATTAATGGACCTGATGTCATGCAACGTCAGGGCTTATATGCACCGCCACCGGGTGTGACCGATATTCCTGGACTGGAAGTTTCGGGTATTGTCAAACAAGTGGGTAAATCGGTCAGCAAATTTAAAGCAGGTGACGAGGTCTGTGCATTGGTACCGGGCGGTGGCTATGCTGAATATGTGGTTGCCCATCAGGACAATGTGCTTTTTATTCCCGAAGGGCTGACTTTGGTAGAAGGCGGTATTTTGCTTGAAACCTTTATGACTGTCTGGTCGCATTTATTCCAGCATGCCAAATTCCGTCCGAATAGCTCGATCCTGATTCATGGCGGAACATCAGGTATTGGCACAACAGCCACCATGTTGACCCGGGCATTTGGTGCAACGAAAATTTTTACTACGGTTTCAAGTGCCACACAACAGAAGGCAAGTCTGAGTATTGGTGCCGATGTTGCCATTAATTACAACGAACAGGATTTCGTTGAAGAAGTCAAAAAACATACCGATGGTAAAGGTGTGGATTTTGTTCTGGATATTATTGCAGGCGATTATATCCAGCGAAATTATGAAGTTGCTGCGATGAATGGCACGATTTTACAAATTGGTGTCTTAAAAGGCCTCGCGCAGAACCTCAATATTTTTCCGATGCTGGCAAAACGCCTTACCCATACCGGCGCAACTTTACGCTCACAGTCACCCGAAGCCAAAGCGGAAGTCATGTCAGCCTTGCAGGAAAAAGTCTGGCCTCTAATTTCTAAAGGCCAAATCAAACCATTACTTTATCAGTCTTTTGAACTGGAACAAGCGCGTCAGGCGCATGAGTTTCTAACCCAGGGACAACATGTGGGTAAACTGGCATTAATTGTTAAAAAACAATGATGATATTGCTTTGAAAAGCACTAAAATTATGATTTTCAGTGCTTTATTTCATCAAAGACTAACCCAGCATTAAACGTTGTCTGGCTGCAAGATATTCTTTTTCAAGACGATCAACCAGCTCGGCAACTGAAGTGGTTGCTTTCACTGCATTTAAACCTTGACCACATCCCCAGATATCTCGCCATGCTTTCACTTTATGCTGTGTGCCATCTTCACTAGAGGTACTAAAGTCCATGTCTTTTAGGTTGCCTTCTGGCAGATTGGTCGGATCAAGCCCCGCTGCACGAATACTGGGGGCCAGATAGTTTCCGTGTACGCCGGTAAACAGGTTGGAATAGACAATCTCATCTGAGTTATGGTCTACGATAGCCTGTTTATAAGCAGCCGTTGCATTGGCTTCATGGGTTGCAATAAATGCAGAACCGATATAACCAAAATCAGCGCCCATTGCCTGTGCCGCCAAAATGGCATCCCCTGTCGAAATTGCGCCTGATAAGGCCAAAGGTCCATCAAACCATTCTCGGATTTCCTGAATCAATGGAAATGGATTTTTCACGCCTGCATGTCCGCCTGCGCCAGCAGCCACCGCGATTAAGCCATCTGCGCCCTTTTCAATCGCCTTTTGGGCAAAGCGATTATTAATCACGTCATGCAAGACTACACCACCATAACTATGCGTGGCCTCATTAATTTCAGTACGGGCACCTAGAGAGGTAATCACGATTGGCACTTTATATTTAACGATCAGTTCCATGTCATGTTCGAGGCGATTATTACTTTTATGCACAATCTGGTTGATCGCAAATGGCGCCGCAGGACGGTCAGGATGTAAGGCATTGTGCTCCGCAATTCCGTCAGTAATTTCCTTGAGCCATTCCTCCAGTTTTTCTGCAGGTCGTGCATTCAAAGCTGGCATTGACCCCACCACACCCGCTTTACACTGGGCGAGCACCAGTTGCGGTGTACTGATGATAAATAATGGAGAGGCAATCACAGGAAGTCTGAGGTTGTTGAACACTGCTGGAATTTTTGACATGACTTCTACTCTTTTAACGATACATTATTATTTCCATAGACTCAGCCATTCAAAATCATGAAGGCTTCGTTGTTGATTCAGTTGATCATATCGGGACAATAATTTTTATGCAACAAGTTGCATAAAATCAATTAATGAAATGATTTTATCAATCCTGCTGGAGCAACGGG
Organism: Acinetobacter sp. WC-323; assembly: GCF_000314615.1. Classification (NCBI taxonomy): domain Bacteria; kingdom Pseudomonadati; phylum Pseudomonadota; class Gammaproteobacteria; order Moraxellales; family Moraxellaceae; genus Acinetobacter; species Acinetobacter sp. WC-323. Next base: position 48,708 of record NZ_AMZS01000046.1, on the reverse strand, counting down.
AATGAAGCCATTTCCAAGCAAGTGACTCAGTTGCGCAAGCGTTATGAACGATAAAGATGTTATGCTTCAGTCATTTTTACGTTTTTATTCTTCTCCTGAGACGATGTTATGAGTATTACCACCCAAAAACTGCAACGTTTGCGTCTGGCTTCCATCCTTGAAGCGATAACTTTATTACTTCTGTTTGTGGTTGCCATTCCTGTTAAATATGTTTTTGATCTGCCTGTGGCCACCAAAATTATGGGCCCAATCCACGGCGTGGCATTTCTTTTCTATTTGTGGAACCTGATCAGCACGGCTGCGGTATGGTCAAAAGCTGAATTACTCAGATTATTTATTCTGGCATTTATTCCTTTGGGCGGTTTCTTTAACGAAAAATATATTGCCCAGCGACAAACCGAGCTTAAATAGGATTTAGATGCCCTGACATAAAAAGGAAATCCTGAGATTTCCTTTTTATCATTCACAATAATTTTAGAATTATTTTTTATCGAGTGACTGGAGTAAGTAAACTACTGCATCACCTGCCAGTTGCATCGATTTTGGATCGACCTGCTCAATGGTGTCACAGGCTTTGTGATAGCACGGCGCGAACTCAAGTTCATCGCCTTTCATTTGTTCATTAAACAAGATGACAGAGGTCACAGGTACTTTACCTAAAAATGGAGCCGTATCACTAGCGGTTAAGGTGGCGATATCCTCTTTAATTTTTAAATTTTTTGCTTTAAAAAATTCTTTGAGCATATTCTCCAAGGCTAAATCACCGCTATGGCTTGGTATACTGCGTAAACCATCGAGTAATGGCTTATAGTCCTGCTCCTGCATGCCACGTTCTTTTAACATTTTTTCCATCTCGTCTACTGATGACTTATCGCCATCTGCAATCAGGATTTCAGGATCTTTGGTGCCCACCATATCCACATTGATATAAGCCTTAATCGCCTTTAACTGTTCAGCAGACAGTTTTTTCACATAGGCTTGGGACCCTGCGATTCCTACTTCTTCCGAATCCCAGAATGCCAGATGAATGCTATGCTTGGGCTTTATTTTCTGTTGAGATAATTGTGCCATTACCTCAAGTAACAAGGCGACGCCGGAGGCATTGTCATTGATTCCGGGCCCCATTTTGACCGAGTCATAATGTGCCCCTAGTAGAATAATGTCTTGTTTCGATTCACCCGGAATCTCTACAATAATATTCTGCCCTTTGGTCTTTTCACGATTTTCGAAAGCCTGAAGCTCTGTCGTAAAGCCTGCTTTCTTGGCGTGATCTAAAATATAATCTGCACTCGCCAAACCACCTTGCGTCCCCACTGCGCGATTGCCACCCTGCTGTTTGGCAATTTGTTCAAAAGCATGTAAATGCATCATCATCTGTGCCGCATCCATTTTTAAACCAGATTGACTAACATCTTCAATTTTTTCTTTGGAATCTTGCTCGTTTTTTTGACAGCCACTGATTGCAAACATGCTACTTAACACACAAACAGCTAAAATTTTCTTTAAAAACATAAAATAAACGTAAACCAGTTTTTATAAAGTAAGTCTAATACTAGGGTTGAGCACCCGGATTTGCCATTTCATTTTGTATCCTTGGTCGTTATTGATTGAGTCAGCTAGTAATTTCAAAAATGACAGACCAAGCCCGTTTAAAATGCAACGGGCGATGTATTGCGGCTCTGGTTATTCTAGTGAAGATTTAAATTGCTTAAAATCTGTTCCAAGACCTGCCCGATGGCTAAGAGTTGATGATCCTTATGCGGTAGTCCATCAATTTCTAGCCCTACAGGAAGTTGTGATTTTTTTCCTAAACCAATTGGTAAACTGAGCCCAGGCAAGCCGATATTACTGCCCGGATCGGTATTGCGGATCAGTCTCTGGAACTGATCAATCGAACTGACCTGCTCATCCACGAGTGGCGCCACAATCGGTGAGGTGGGAAAGATCAAGGCATCAAGTTGATGCTCCTGAAACACTGTCTGATAAAGCGCCAGCAGTTGTGGTCGAGCTTCCTGTATCGCTTTTTGATATAAAGGTTGTACGGGTAGTGATCGCCCCGTCTCATCCATGAGCATTTCTGGCAATATATTCTGCTGAAAGATATGTTTTACATCTGGACTTGAAATCTGCTCGACCAGCGCTTCCAGACCGAGATTGATCTGCTGATGTTTTAAATACTCAATCAGGTCATATTTACCTTCATAAATCACCAATGGAAATGAAATACGTTGGTTGAGTTGAGCTAAGTCCGGCATATTTACGGGCACAATTTCGATGCCTGCGGTTTTTAAGCAATGCAATGCCGCATGTGCCTGCTCATGCACATCCTCATCCAGATCCTCCCAAAAATAGGCATTGACTCCGAGCCTGATCGGTCGGGTCGGCAATGCAACAGGCTGAGTTGATGGAGCAATCAACTGGTCCACCAGAATAATATCGGCCATGCAATGTGCCATCGGCCCCGCGGTGTCCCGTGTATGCGAAATCGGGGTAATATCTGCTTGAGCATAGCGTCCAACCGTTGGGCGAAAGCCAACACAACCATTTAAGGCACTGGGCAATCGAACCGATGCACCTGTATCCGTCCCCATTGCAATCGGTACCATGCCTGCAGCGACCGCAACGGCACTTCCAGAAGAAGAACCACCCGCAATATGTAAAGGATTAACCACATTACGCGTACCGATCACATCGTCAATATGCATGGCGGTGTTATAACCCGTCACCCCGAATGCCAATTCATGCATATTGGCTTTGCCCACCACAATTGCACCTTGATCAATCAGAGACTGAATCACGGGAGCCGTCGTTTTAGGCCGGAAATCAGTCAAAGCTGGGGTTCCTGCCGTATTCGGAAAACCAGCAACATGGATATTATCTTTCACCGCAAGCAATACCCCCATCAAGGCGGGGCAAGCTTTCCCATCCGCCATATGTTGATCCCAGAACTGGGCTTGTTCAAGGGCCGCTGCTTTATCGACATTAATAAAGGCATTTAAGCCTTGCTGCTGTTCAATCTGGTCAAAATGAAAATGGACGAGCTGTTCACAGCTAACTTTGCGCTCACGAACCAAACGGGTAACTTGGTCAATGCTGGCTTTATTCAGGTGAATGATTTGATCCGCATTTAGTTTCTTATTGATATTGAGCATGGTGACTTAAAATCCATTTAAGTAATTGTTCTGCTAATTTAGTACAGATATAAAGTCACGCAATATCCTCAAAATTGAGGAGTTGATTGACAATGGATGAGTCGTGCCATTTCGGTACGATTATGACAACCCATTTTTTGCATGGCATTTTTAAGATGGGTTCTGACCGTGGTAAAGCCAATCTCAAGTAAATTGGCAACCTGTTTATCGCTTAGTCCCTTCGTGACTAACATTACGACCTCCTGCTCGCGTGGCGTTAAAACATCATGGTAAGGTAAATCCATGGCTAAGGCTTGGGTCAGATAAGGTTCCAGCAGGTTTAAGATCCTTTTCTCACGGTCACTGAACATGACCGAATCTTTGGCGCGCCAGATACGCAGGTCTCCAAGATCCATGCCATTTCGTACAAAATAAACATTCAGGCCATGATAGAGACCATAAGGCCGTAAAAATTCATTGTAGTAATCTGTTTTTTTAAGCGCGCTTGTAGAAATGATTTCATTCACAAAGGTGGGATGTTGCCGCTGGCGAAGCTGTGCCGTGATTGGATCATTGTGCTGCCAAATAGTGTCATATTCCAATATGGCTTTGGGATCAATTTGCCACATGATGCCTTTTCTGGACAAACGCTGTTTTGCATCCCAGATATAGGATGCTGCAAAATCTGCACGTAACAAGGTCGCAATGTCTGCAATAAGGTTTTCGCGTAAGCTTTGCTGTCCTTTTCCCGAGCCTAGTTTCCAGAGTATTTCGGAAAAAAGACTAAACTCCGCTGGACTTAAATCCTGTTCTAAAAGCATGGCCTGCTACCTTTATCTTCCTGATACCTGTCCACGCTACAATCAAGCTGAACAGTGATTCCCTTTTGTTTATTTCGCTTTCCTCTGTCTTTTATATGCCACGGAATCGTTATTTTCTACACTTTATTTTTTTAATCGGGTTGCATGAGGCGTTTTGCCATACCAGCGTTTGTAGGCATGAATAAAACTGGCAGGCTCAGCATAACCCAGCCATTCGGAAATTTGCTCAATAGACGTTTGGGTTAAAGACAGATAATAGTCTGCAAGAATTTTTCGTACCTCCTCTCTGATCTGGAGAAATGTCACCTGCTCTTGGGCCAAATAACGACGCAAGGTCCGTGAGTTTAAATGCAAGCAATCCGCAACCTCCTCCATCGACGGAATTTCACCTTTGTTATTCATCAAGACTTGCTGAACCTGATGGGTATATTTCTTTTGGGCTTGTCGTTTATCCAGCGTCTGTCGGCATTGTTGTTCCGCAGCCTGTAGCACCAGCTCATTGGCCATACTGAGTTTCTGGTCTATTTTTCCGGCATTTAATACAATCAGGTTTTTTAATGCACCAAATTCCGGGCTAATTCCAAATAGCTCAACATAAGCCTGAGTTTCTCCATGAGCTTGAAATGAAAACATGACCTTGTGACAAAGTTGATCCTGAATTAAATCGCGTTGCACGGTCATTAGTGCAGCGACATCTCGCTGAATAATAAACTGCCATAAATTTTGTGGAATTCCTTGATCCACGATGATCTCGATTTGGATATCGTGTGTATCCGGATGTTCTGATACCACAAACTGACTAAATGCAAAGGACAAGGGAAAATAGGCCAAGGCAAAATTTAAGGCTTCACGAATATTGGCACTACTGATCAAAGCCAGTCCTAATGAACCAAAGGTGGTAAAGTGATAACGGGTTCCAATTTCCAGCCCGAGCAAAGGTCGATGTCCAAACAGCTCTACCAGATTACGGATCAGTTGCAATTCTTGCTGCCCTGTCACCAGCATATTCGGATCAAGTAGCTGGTGTTGCTCTATACCAGTTCCTGTCAGAATCTGGCTATGACTAGTTCCGAGCTCTGCGGCAAAATCAGCCATCAGGCGAACACTATGGATACTTCGTTCGTAAGTCCATAAGTACTTCAAGCGTCTTCTCCGTGTCCGCTAATCACAATATTTTGTCCTGATCCATCCTCTAAATCAATGCATGAAACGATTATTCTGCATACAGTACATGATATTTATTCACTTGAGTCGGTTATGTCTAAACAACAATTATCTTCAAACAACAATATACGTATCGCCATTATCGGAACAGGCTTTGGTGGTTTAGGGCTAGCCATTCAGCTCAAACTTGCCGGTTTTGAACAGTTTACCTTATTTGAAAAAGCCGGTGATGTGGGTGGTGTCTGGCGTGACAATACCTATCCTGGTGCTGCATGCGATGTGCCTTCCCATCTATATTCCTTTTCCTTTGAGCAAGAACTGGGCTGGAAAAACCGTTATGGTTCATCACAGGAAATCCATCAGTATTTGAAGCATTGCACAGAAAAATATCAGCTCTATCCACATATCCAGTTTAATACTGAAATTGCCAGCGCTGATTTTGATGCCACCCAAGGTGTCTGGCAGATTAAGAGCTTAACCGGAGAAAAATTTGAGGCAGAATTCCTGATTGCCGCCGTCGGTCAGCTCAATCGACCTGCTTATCCCAAAATTAAAGGTTTGGAGACTTTTAAGGGTAAGACTTTCCATTCTGCACGCTGGGATCATGACTACGACTTAAATAACAAACGTGTGGCAGTCATTGGGACCGGCGCCAGTGCGATCCAGTTTGTTCCTGAGATTGCCAAGCGAGTGGCGCATTTAGATATTTATCAACGTTCTGCTCCTTATGTGATTCCTAAACCAGACCGTATTTATTCCAGTCTGGAACGCAAAGCATTTCAAAAGCTTCCGGTTTTACAAAGCCTTGATCGCGTATTTCAATATAGTTATAACGAAATTCGCCTCAAGAGCTTTACCGCTACGCTGAACGAAATTCCATTAGCCGAATATATTTTCCAGCGACATATCCGTGCAGAAATTAAAAATCCGCATTTTCGCCACCGTCTGATGCCTGATTATCCGATTGGTTGCAAGCGTATCCTGATCTCCAATCATTGGTACCGCAGTCTGGTCCGCCCCAATGTCGAGGTTATTGATAGCGCGATTCAGCAAGTGACTGAAAATGGTATTGTCGATAAAGATGGCAAACACCGTGAAGTCGATACCATTATTTATGGAACAGGGTTTGCGGCAACCGAGTTTATGGCGCCCATGCAGATTACAGGACTGAATGGCAAAAGATTGAAAGACCAATGGGTCGATGGCGCAGAAGCGTATTTGGGATTAACCGTTAGTGGCTTCCCCAACTTCTTTATGCTGTATGGCCCCAATACCAATCTTGGGCATAACTCAATCGTGTACATGATTGAAAGTCAGGTGAACTATATTCTGGATGCACTTCAAACCCATATCCAAAACAATTTAGCCTTTACCGATCTAAAAGCTGAAATCCAAGTACAGTTTAATCAGGAAATTCAGGTGCGCATGAAGTCAACCATGTGGTCGCAAGGCTGTACCAGCTGGTATCAGACCGCGACAGGCAAAAATACCAATAACTGGCCGGGTTTTACACTGGAATACCGTCAACGCACCCGTCGTTTTGATCTGGAAAACTATCATCAGTTGACCCGGTCATCCCATCCTCAAGTGCAGACACAAGCTTTAGAACAACAAATGGCGGTTTAAATGAAAACATTCAAGAATAAGGTGGCTGCGATTACAGGTGCGGGTTCAGGTATTGGTCAAGCCCTTGCCGTTGCGTTGGCAAAACAAGGTTGTCATCTGGCTTTATCAGATGTCAATGAGTTGGGGCTAGCCAAGACTCAGAACTTGTTAAAAACCTATCCTGTCAAAGTCACCACGCAGGTGGTTGACGTGGCCAAGCGTCAGGAAATGGCAAATTGGGCGAAAACGATTGTCGAGCAGCATCAGCAAGTCAATCTGATCTTTAATAATGCAGGTGTTGCCATGGGCAGTACCGCGGAAGGTGTCAGCTATGAAGATCTGGAATGGCTGATCGGGATTAATTTCTGGGGTGTCGTGTATGGTACCAAAGAGTTTTTACCTTACCTGAAACAAAGCGGTGACGGACATGTGATCAATGTCTCCAGCATGTTCGGGCTGACCGCACAGCCGACGCAAAGTGCTTATAATGCCAGTAAATTTGCAGTTCGCGGTTTTACCGAGTCCTTACGTCAGGAACTGGATCTACAAGGTTGTGGAGTCAGTGCAACCTGTGTACATCCGGGAGGCATCCGCACCAATATTGCCAAAGCAGCACGTATTAACAGTAGTGTTGAGATTCTGGGAATGGACCCGCTAAAAAGTCAGGATGCTTTTGACAAGATATTGAGAACCCCTGCAGAGCAGGCAGCACAACAGATTCTCACTGCTGTGCTGAAAAATAAACGTCGTTTACTGATTGGCGCTGATGCAAAAGCAGTCGATGTATTACAACGGATTTTGCCACAGGGGTATCAGAGGATTTTTGCAACAGCTACTGCCCTGCAAGCCAGATTCTTGTCATAAAGCCTAATCTAGGGTGATCGACCATTTGTTCAATAGCCAAATGGTCGATCGATGATTGCACAACCTTTTTCCGATTCTTTTTATTCAAATCCTTTCGCTGACGATAAAATATCATCATTTCAATATCTTCATTTAAAACAGCCAGTTTTATTCCGACATCACTTCGCTTGCTTGTTAAATTTTGACCAAAACGAACAATTTATCAGGCTTAAGCAATAAAACAGTCCATATTGAAAATCCCCTCTTGACCTTCCCATAATGTTAAGGTCTATGCTTGAAGCAATCAGATTAGCGCTATAGGTATAACTTATGGAAACGCAAACAAATACAGACGCTCAAAATATAAAAGTTTCACTTCAGGTAGAAGGCATGACCTGTGCCAGTTGTGTGGGACGTGTCGAAACAGCACTCAAAAAAGTCGACGGCGTTCAGTCTGCGTCAGTGAATCTAGCCACAGAACGTGCCGATATCACACTTGCCAAGCCCGTAGACCGACAAGTGCTGATTCAGGCCATTGAACGAACAGGTTATGATGTTCCTGCATCGACAGTAGAACTCTCTATTGAAGGCATGACCTGCGCTTCCTGTGTCAGTCGTGTCGAAAAAGCCTTAAATGCGGTGAATGGCGTAAGCACTGCCAACGTCAATTTAGCAACAGAACGCGCCACTGTAACAGGTACAGCCAGCATTGAAAGCCTGATCGCCGCAATTGATAAGGCGGGTTACGATGCCAAACAAATTCAGGCCGCTACACCAGACCAAACTGAACAACTGGAGAAAAAGGACCAAGAACGTGCAGAACTCAAACGCGACCTGATTATTGCCACTATTTTAGCCTTACCGGTATTTATCTTGGAAATGGGTTCGCACTTGATTCCGGGTGTGCATCAACTGATTGAACAGACTATTGGCATGCAAAATAGTTGGTACTTACAATTCGTTTTAACCAGCTTAGTCCTGTTTATTCCGGGGCGTCGTTTTTATCTTAAAGGGCTTCCCGCTTTAGTCCGTTTAGCCCCAGATATGAACTCCTTGGTGGCAGTCGGTACCTTGGCAGCTTACCTATTTTCACTGGTTGCAACCTTTGCACCAAAGTTCTTACCTGCAGGCACGGTCAATGTTTATTACGAAGCTGCAGCAGTGATTGTAGCTTTAATTCTACTCGGTCGTTTTCTTGAAGCGAAAGCCAAAGGACGGACCTCTGAAGCCATTCAACGCTTAGTCAGCTTACAGGCCAAAGTTGCCCATGTTTCTCGCGATCATCAGCTTGTCGATATTCCAATTGACCAAGTGCTTGCAGGTGATTTTGTCATTGTAAAACCGGGTGAACGAATTCCTGTCGATGGTGAAGTCATTGAAGGCCAAAGCTTTGTCGATGAATCAATGATCACGGGTGAACCGATTCCTGTTGAAAAAAACATTGGCAGCCAAGTGGTGGGTGGAACTATTAACCAGAACGGAACTTTAAGTTTTAAAGCCATCGCTGTCGGTGGCGACACCATGCTGGCACAGATTATACGTCTGGTCGAGCAGGCACAAGGCTCTAAAATGCCGATTCAAGCCGTGGTCGACAAAGTGACCTTATGGTTTGTACCCGCAGTGATGATTGCTGCTTTACTCACCTTCCTCGTATGGCTGATTTTTGGCCCATCACCTGCTTTAACTTTTGCACTGGTCAACGCCGTAGCCGTACTGATTATTGCCTGTCCATGTGCTATGGGCTTGGCAACCCCGACTTCGATTATGGTCGGTACCGGACGTGGCGCAGAACTGGGTATCCTGTTCCGTAAAGGTGAAGCACTACAGCTGTTAAAAGATGCCCAAGTGGTCGCCGTTGATAAAACAGGCACTTTGACCGAAGGTCATCCCGTACTGACTGATTTTGAAGTGGCGTCAGGCTTTGAACGTAATGATGTGCTCAGTCTTGTTGCCGCAGTGGAGTCACTGTCTGAACATCCGATTGCCAAAGCAATTGTCGATGCGGCAAAAAAAGAAGGTTTAGATTTGCCAAAGGTTGATCGCTTTGATTCAGTCACTGGAATGGGTGTCAATGCCACTGTACATGAACGCCAGAACATCTATATCGGTGCAGATCGTTATATGATTCAACTTGGTCTGGATATCGCCCCATTTTCTCATACGGCACAACGTTTGGGTGATGAAGGCAAATCTCCGCTTTATGTGGCAATTGATGGCGCTTTGGCAGGGATTATTGCAGTTGCCGATCCAATCAAAGACACCACACCTGCTGCTATTCAAGCGCTACATCAACTGGGTCTAAAAGTGGCGATGATTACCGGTGACAATGCCCGTACCGCACATGCTATTGCCAAACAACTTGGGATTGATGAAGTGATTGCCGAAGTGCTACCTGAAGGTAAAGTTAATGCCGTGCAGGAACTGAAAGCAAAATATGGCAATATTGCCTTTGTCGGTGATGGGATCAATGATGCACCAGCACTGGCGCAGGCAGATGTCGGCCTTGCAATTGGCACAGGGACTGACGTGGCGATTGAGTCTGCGGATGTGGTGTTGATGTCTGGCAACTTGCAAGGCGTAGCCAATGCAATTGCCTTATCTAAGGCAACCATTGTCAATATTCACCAGAACCTGTTCTGGGCCTTTGCCTACAATACCCTATTGATACCTGTAGCTGCGGGTGTGTTATACCCTGCTTATGGTATCCTGATGTCACCGATTTTTGCCGCGGGTGCGATGGCACTTTCAAGTGTATTTGTGCTTGGGAATGCCCTACGTTTACGTCGTTTTCAAGCACCATCTGTACATAAAAGCTAATGGAGGATCTTATGAATATTGGTAAAGTTTCTCAAGCTTCAGGTGTAACCGCCAAAATGATTCGTTATTACGAGCAAATTGGTTTGATTCCTGCGGCAGGACGCAGCAATGCAGGTTACCGCTCTTATTCTGATAATGATGTGGAACGATTGAAATTTATCAAACGCAGTCGTGAGCTGGGTTTTTCGGTTACGGAAATCACCGATTTACTGGATTTATGGAATAACCGCAATCGGCAAAGTGCCGATGTAAAACAACTGGCTCAGGCACATATCCAAAAGTTGCAAGAGCGTATCCAGGACCTGCAACAAATGGCGCAAACACTCCAGAATTTAGTCGATTGCTGTGCGGGTGATAATCGTCCCGACTGTCCGATTCTGGAAGGATTAAAAGAACCCAGTCATGAAATCAAGGACATCCATCATCATAATGATCTGCTCTCGCTGTCCCCGCTCACTGGACGCAAATAAAACACAATAAAAGGTGATCTTGTGATCACCTTTTATTTTTTTCCATTCTTTTAACACAAGAAAGCGACTATTTAAGCCGCTTTTGATTCAAGAACAGATTAACGTGGTGGAAAACCTGCTTCAGATAAAGCCTCGACCACTTGTTGCTGTGATGCTGTCGTTTCAACCTTAACACTGCGGTTAGGTGGATCTGTAATGACTTTTGCATTGGCATCTACCGCTTGGATTGCACGGGTTACGCCACGTGCACAGCCACCACAAGTCATATTTTCAACGTGAAATTCCATTGCAAAACTCCATTCAGTTATTTAAGAACATAAAGACACTATAAAGCTTCCCATAATGGTAAGGTCAAGCGTTTTTTCTTAAAATTGCAATTTTACTCAGCATTCTCATCATAAAAAAAGTGCATGATCAACATGCACTTTTTAAAACAATATTTATTGAGTTTTAGCCATTTAAGCCAACTGCCTTAGCACGTGCTTTATGCAATTTCTTATAGCTGTCAATTAAACGTAAATGACGATCAAGCCCTTCCAGTTTCATACTTGTTGGTGTGAGACCATAGAAACGGACCGTGCCTTCAACTGAACCAACCACAGCATCCATACGCTCATTACCAAACATACGGCGGAAATTGGTTTCGTAGTCTTCAAGCTCCATTTCATCATCGAGTAAGACTTCTAACACCACATTCATGCATTGATAGAACAAACCACGTTCTACCGTGTTGGTATTGTATTGCAAGAAAGTCTCAACCAACTCTTTCGCTTCTTCAAACTGCTCTAAAGCAAGATAGATCAACAGTTTCAATTCAAGCAGGGTTAGTTGTCCCCATACCGTATTGTCATCAAACTCAATCCCGATCAAGGTGGTGATTTCGGTGTAATCATCCAGTTCGCATTCTTCTAAACGCTCAACCAAGGCTTCCAATTGTTCATTATCTAAACGATGTAGATTAAGAATATCTTCGCGGAATAAGATCGCTCTGTTGGTATTGTCCCAAATCAGGTCTTCAACCAAATAAATTTCAGAATAATCCGGCACCAAGATACGGCATGCTGTTGCACCCAAGTGCTCATACACGGCCATGTAGACTTCTTTGCCCATTTCTTCAAGGATGCCGAACAATTCTGCAGCTTCTTCAGCATTTGAATTTTCACCTTCATTAGTGAAGTCCCACTCGACAAAGTCATAATCTGATTTGGCACTAAAGAAGCGCCAAGAGACCAAACCGCTTGAATCAATGAAGTGTTCAACAAAGTTGTTTGGTTCTGTCACTGCATTGCTTTGGAATGTCGGTTGCGGTAAATCGTTTAAACCTTCAAAACTACGACCTTGCAACAATTCAGTTAAACTACGCTCTAATGCCACTTCCAAACTTGGGTGCGCACCGAATGAGGCAAATACACCGCCTGTACGTGGGTTCATTAAAGTCACACACATCACAGGGAATTGACCGCCTAACGATGCATCTTTCACAAGGACTGGGAAACCTTGCTCTTCCAAGCCTTGGATACCTGCCACAATACTTGGATATTTGGCCAATACCTGTTGCGGCACATCCGGTAATGCAATTTCACCTTCCAGAATTTCACGCTTAACCGCACGTTCAAAAATCTCAGATAGGCATTGGACCTGAGCTTCTGCCAAGGTATTGCCCGCGCTCATCCCGTTACTGAGATATAAATTCTCAATCAGATTCGATGGGAAATAGACAATTTCATCATCAGATTGGCGTACAAATGGCAATGAACAAATACCACGTTCTGTATTCCCTGAGTTGGTGTCGTATAAATGCGTACCGAGTAATTCATCATCCGGGTTATAGATTTCTAGACAATATTCATCCAGAATCTCTTTTGGTAACTCGCCATTTGGTCCCGGTTTAAACCACTTCTCATCTGGATAATGTACAAATTCTGCATTGGCGATGTCCTCACCCCAGAACTGGTCGTTATAGAAGAAGTTACAGTTTAAACGCTCAATGAACTCGCCTAAAGCCGATGCCAAAGCACTTTCTTTGGTTGAGCCTTTACCATTGGTAAAGCACATTGGCGATTGGGCATCACGGATATGCAACGACCAGACATTCGGTACGATATTGCGCCAAGATGCGATTTCAATCTTCATGCCAAGACCTGCCAGAATCCCTGACATATTGGCAATCGTTTCTTCTAATGGCAGGTCTTTACCTGCAATATAGGTGCTGCTTTCCGAAGCCAGGCTTGGCATCAATAAGGCTTGTGCATCGGCGTCAATGCTTTCAACTTCTTCGATCACAAACTCTGGACCGGTCTGGATCACTTTCTTGACGGTACAGCGATCGATTGAACGCAAGATGCCCTGACGGTCTTTTTCAGAAATATCAACGGGTAATTCAACCTGAATCTTAAAAATCTGTTTGTAGCGGTTTTCAGGATCAACAATATTGTTCTGAGATAAACGGATGTTGTCTGTTGGAATATCACGTGCGGCACAATACACTTTGACAAAGTAAGCTGCACACAACGCAGATGAAGCAAGGAAATAATCAAATGGGCCTGGTGCAGAACCATCGCCTTTATAACGAATCGGCTGATCGGCGATTACCGTAAAGTCATCAAACTTCGCTTCTTGGCGAAGATTGTCGAGATAATTAACCTTGATTTCCATGCGAGCACCTAAATATTCTTATGTGTTGCAAATACATAAGATTGAAAATAATAATCGATAAGCCGAATCGTGGATCACAAATAGACTTAAAAAACTGTGGCTAAGGTCGTCTTATGACTCTATCTAAACACTGACCTTAGTAATGATGGGCGCTATTATAGAAGTATTTTGTGTAATTGATAACTTTTGTCTGTTTTTATAGCCTATTTATGAACAATCAGGCAGGTTTTAGCATACTGACCCAAACCTAGAGTTGCACGGCAAGCTCAACAAAGGCTTTTGCAGTCGGTGACATCTGCTGTTTATTCTTTACTGCCAAGCCAATAGAACGCTTGATGTTGGGAGATAATGGGCGTTTGACCACATTGGGGTAAAGCGAAAGAATATTTGTGTCGAGTGCTAAATCTGCCACAATTGAAACCCCTGCACCCTGATTGACCATATTTAAAATCGACAGGATTTGCGACAAGTTATATTTAATCTGTGGGGTGAGTTGTGCAGCCTTAAACAGTTCCATGACATGGTTTTGACTACCCGCACTGGTCATAATAAAAGGATGATCAAGCAATTCTTGTAATTGTACCGCTGGCTTTTGTGCGATCTCTAAATCGTTGGGCAATAAAGCAACAAAGATATCCTCTAGTAAAGCAAAACTATCAAAGCGGGTTTCAGGCAATACCACAAACCCAAGATCAACTTTGCGTTCATCTATCCACTGCAATACGTCTTTATCAGTTCCTTCAATCACCAGTACCTCAACCTCAGGATGGTGCTGTGCAAACTGTTTTAAAATCAGCGGGATCAGCACATTGGAAGACGATGCGCCAAAAGATCCGATCCTCAAGGTTCCTGTTTTCAGACCTTTGAGATCCATCACTTCTTGCTGAATCATGTCAGCAACATTCAGGATTTCATTCGCATAAGGTAGTAAGCGTTGTCCTGCAGCAGTCAGCTCGACTTCATTGTTATTGCGATAAAACAGCTGGGTGTGCCACTTCTTTTCCAACGCTTTCAGTGCATACGAAATCGCTGACTGTGAAATATTCAGTAGTTGTGCAGTATGCGTAAAATTTTTTAGTTCCGCGAGCTTGGAAAATATTTCAAGTTGAGTCAGGGTCATCACGACGCATTCATGAGTAAAAGCTCATTTTACTATAAAAATAAATTAGTTTTACGATCTGATTCAATTCCATGTTGATTGAAAATTTCATGCGTCACTTCGCCATTGCTCTTTCGAGTTCCACTGTTTATTTGAAGCTGATCTGTGTTGCCCTAATGTGGGGTGGTACCTTCATTGCAGGACGTATTGTTGCTGCGGAACTCTCTCCAAACTTATCTGCATTATTACGCTTTGGCTTTGCTGCCATCTTACTGGTGTTGATCTTATTGAAAAGTACGGGAGGATTTCCCCATCTTTCTGTACAACAACATCTCTACGCTATCTTGATGGGATTGACGGGGGTATTTGCTTATAACTTATTTTTCTTTGCTGCTTTGTCCAGAATTGAAGCAGGCAGAACTGCACTATTTGTGAGCTTATCCCCTATTTTAACGATTTTAGTCATGCGGTTTTTCTTTCAGGAAAGGCTGAGTCGAATCAATTATTTAGGTGTATACCTCGCTTTATTCGGCACATTGATTGTAGTGAGCAAAGGTGAATTTTTTGCTGCATTCGCTCAATCTTTCGGGACGGGTGAAATGATGATGTGCGGTGCAGTTTTGAGCTGGGTCATTTATACGATTTGTTTTAAACAGACCCAAGCCCCTGCCTTAACAATGACCACCTATTCGGTACTGTGGGGAACATTTTTTCTATTCATCAGTCTTGTGCCTGAATTTATGCAATTTTCTCTACCACATATTTCTTTTCACAGCTGGTTGTCCATTATCTTTCTCGGCATCTTTGGCACAGTTCTGGCTTTTATCTGGTATGCCGAAGCAATTTATCGCATTGGCGCATCTCGAACCATCGTATTTAATAATTTGGTGCCTGTATTTGCAGTCTTACTGGCATTTCTGATTCTGAAGGAACCCATCACCTGGTCTATGCTGGTGGGTGGCAGTCTAAGTTTTATTGGGGTTATTTTAACCAATAAACAAGAAAAAGAGAGCGATAAAAGTTGCAATAGAAACTTAGCTTCTTAGCTAAGTTTTTTGTTGACAGCTATCTATTTTGTGCGCAATACTTAGCTCTATGGCTAAGTATGATTCTAAACTCGATGTGTTATTCAGTGCTCTCAGTGATCCAACGCGTAGAGATATCTTAACGCGACTGTCTTTTGGGGCAGCATCGATCACCGAACTGGCTGAACAACATGACATGGCCCTGCCATCTTTTCTAAAACATTTAAATAAATTAGAACAAGCAGGACTTATTCATTCAGAAAAAAATGGACGAATCAGAACTTGTGATCTGACACCCGAAGCTTTCACCCCTATGCAAAATTGGTTAAGTGAGCAACGGGCAATCTGGGAACAAAGACTAAATCAATTTGATCGTTATGCACTCGAATTAAAAAGGAAAAGAGAAAATGAAACTAGATCCAAAGACTGATTTAAAACTGGAAAGAGTGATTGATGTTCCGCGTGAGCTAGTCTGGGAATGCTGGACTACGCCTGAACATATCCAACACTTCTTTATTCCTCGCCCTCACTCGATTAAAGCCTGTGAAATTGATTTACGAGTGGGTGGAAAATTCAATACCATCTTTGAGGTGGATGGCAATGAAATCAAGAATGAAGGGGTTTATCTGGAAGTGATTGATGGCAAAAAATTAGTATTTACCGATACCTATACTGAGGACTGGAAACCTGCTGAGAATCCATTTATGACCGCAATTCTGTTGCTTGAAGATGTAGGCGATGGCGCAACTAAATATACCGCAATCGCCCGTCACCGTTCTGCTGAAACTCGTCAACAACACGAAGACATGGGCTTCTTTGACGGTTGGGGAACGGTGATTGATCAACTGGTTGAGTATGCTAAAGGTCTGAAAGCATAATTTACACATTACACCTAGCAAACTCCTCAAGCTTTAAATCGCTTGAGGAATTTTTTTATGACTCAAATACGTCCAACTTCTAAATACGGAATTAGATGCTTATTAAATTTGGGCCGTGGATCACCCTGAAAACTAATAAAACCGTGCATGCCTGTTAAGCGTTCACCTTTATAAAACTGATTGAGCTGAAAACGAGGATCTTGATGCGACAAGGTAAAGCTTATAACTCCTACACCTCGCTGCTTAGAGATTTTCTGCGCATCTTCAAGCATTAAATGATGCAGTGCTAACTGCTGGGGATGGCACAACAGGCTATGTAACACATGATATCTCACCGAGTCGCCAAGTTTAGGCAATGGCATGCCTTTAGTCACTTTGGTCAAGACATTATAGATTGGACGTATAAGGCCAATCGCTGAACTGTAATGCAGGATTTTGGTCTGTTTAATGGTATGTTGATCCCATAATCCAAACATTCCTACAAGTTTTCCATCTTGAAAGTAAAGCTGAAAGTCCGAGAGTTGTAGTCCCGAAAAATAAGGGTGCCCTGCATCTAACTCTGCGAAATTATAAGCCGGGATAAAATTATAATGCTGCGACATTTCGGCAATAAACCGGTTCATTGCGGTGATATGTTCGGGTCGAGCCTGACATGATTTAATCTCACTCATCTCAGTTTCAGTCCTGTGATTTAAAAAGGCTTTAATTGTTCTTTTGTTTCCCAGATACGTTAGTGTCAGTGTTTGGATTAAGCCTTCATCATAATAATCAGGAATCCCGCTTTTTCCGGTTTGTATGGCTGCTCTTGCTGCATAGTTATCATTAAAAATAATCATCTGGCTAAAATCAGGTTGATGCAGGGTCTGCTTGACATGCGCACCCAATACTTTGACTAAGGATTTGCCACGATAGTTTGGATCAACACGCAAATCACTGGCATAGCGCACATTCTGTATTGCCTTATCGACATAGCACGGGCGATGACCATTGCTATAACAGGCAACATTCTTTTGATGTTCAGTATCTTCAATGACCACATGTAGCTTATGTCGATACAGAATATCTGAAGCTTTAAAATAGCTCGGTTCACGCTGAAAACTGATTTGTACGCCTTTGGTGGTCATTGGCACCGCAATCAGTGCACGTAAGGCCTGATCGTCAGCCAAGGTTGCTTCACGGGTAATCAAGCTGTTTTGATTAGGGGATGTCGGTGGGTTTGTTTTCATTGATTATTCACCTGTGTAGCCGTCTGGTCTGGAACCAGCTGATTTAATTGTCCCATCTGATCCAGGAGTTGATAGACATACACGACTTCATCCTGTTCATTGACGGTTTTTTGGGTCTGTACGTCCAATAGTTTTTGTTCGGTATTGAGCAGATCAAAGGTGGTTTTGGTACCTAAGTCGAACTCTTTTCGGGTGTAGACAAATGCAATCGATGCTGCATCTATGGCATTTTGCAGTGCCTCTTTATTTTGTCGAATGCTTTGCAGCTGTGCATATGTGGTTCGTGCCCGCTGATTTAAATCAAGCTCAAGTGTCCGGATCTTTTGCTTAGCCAGATCGACATCGGCCTGCGCTTTACGAGTATTGGCCCGGTTCAGGCCATCATCAAACAAAGGCACATTCAGTTGTACGCCCACCATGTAATTGTTACTTTCAGAACCGATATAACTTGCTTCATGCTGCTTGCCTGCTCGGCTGGTCAGCATGACTGTCGGCCAGAGTTCCCGTTTGGTTAGGGCGTATTGTTTCTCGGCAGCCTGTTTTTCATATTTGCCGCGCATCAATGCAGGATGACGGTTAGTTCTCGCTAAAACTTCATCCACGCTGTTTGGAATTGCAGGCAATTGTTTGATGGCAACAAGATTATCTGCGGTTAAACCAGTAATTTGATAAAACTGTGCTTCACTCACGGTAAGATTGGATTGAGCCTGTGTAATATCAGCTTGGCCTTGGGCCACTTGGGCCAGAACCTGAGCCAGATCGGCACGGGTAATCATGCCCACGTCAAAACGCCGTTGTGATTCATAGAGCGAGCGTTGCAGATTCGACATGGTTTTTTTCCGTAGCTCTAAAATCGCTTTTTTCTTTAATACATCGGTATAGACCATCACCGTATTCAGGATGGTTTCCGATCTTTGGTCAGATAAACCCTGTGCCTGTGCAGATAACTGGTTCTTCGCTACTTCAACGCCCAAACCATGCCGTCCGGACGTATAAACGGGATAGTCCAGCTGTAATTGCAGACTTCGGCCTTTGCGGTTGCCTTCGGTTGGAAACATGACCTGAGCAGGTGTTTCCACCCGCTCATAATCAAGTTGGCCGACCAGATTAACTTTTAAGCCATCCCGTTGTTTAGCCTGCTCCAGCATGGCAGTGGATTGACTGACACTTAAGCGGCTGACTTCGAGTTGAGTTTCATGCCTTAAACTTGCTGACAAAGCCTCGTCTAAAGTCATGGCACTGACTGTATTTGAAACGAATAGCAGTCCCATGCACAGTACAAGATGCATAGGCTTTAAAAACGGCTTACTAAATTGCGTCTTCCCTTTCTTCATAGTTGTTCCAAACTATTCAGGGTAATTTTCTTTAAGGGTTCAGGCTTGATATTGCCTTCGATAATGCCATCAAACATCACCAGCTTTTTATAGGCGTTCCAGCCATTCGGCGCTTGACGAATCTGGGGTTGATCTAGCTGATCTAAGTTACGGGCAAGTTCATAATGAAAATTCTGACGCAAAATACGATCAATATATTCATCGTTAACACTGTGATGAATTTCCCCTTCAAACAGAACGCAATAAAAGGGTTTAACCTGCTGCTCGGTATCAATCGCCAGCAAGGAGATGGCTTTAGAGTCGGTTTCGTTCAGTTGTGAAAGCAGTTGCTGTGCCGTTTCCGGAGCAAGCTTTTCACCAACCAGATCGACACCAAAACGGCGTCCCTGAAACTCAAAGCAAGGAATCTGTTGCAGAAATCCGGTGACCCGTAAACAATCATCAAGACAATAACGTAGTAAACCATTTCCCGATGTGATGATTGGACTCACCACATCACCCACTTTAAGTTGCCATGAGGGGATAAGCTGGCCCTGCTTTTCCCCCTCAAGATATTCAAACTCGTAAAAATGACTTTGATAAGCTAACGGATATTGATCGTTATACGGAATGGTCACCACGCCTTCAGTTGCCCACAGACCTTTGCCCTCGAACTGCACATCAGGCAGTCTCTGCTTTAATTTTTCAGCCCAGGCTTTAGAGCCTGCGGTATCCCAACTGGAGACCAGACTTAATTTTGGCCAAAGCTGCTTAAAATCAATGTGCTCACCATTAGAACTATTGATTAAGGCCTGTGCACTTTCCGGACTATAAGGTGCCGTAACATCTTTCAACGAATTTTGGCGCATACCCCATAATCCACTTTCCAGCACTTCAATCACTTCCTGTTGCAGGGCTTCCAGACGTTCCAGCAACTGTAGTGCAAAGGTTGGACTCCATACCGAGATCATGGCCAGATTTCGATTAGCCACCAGATAACAAATGGTCGCAAACAATGCATCATCGGCATTTGCAGCAAAGGCTACATTACTTGGAACAGCTTGGGTAAACTTGGATAAGATCCGTTTACCCATGCCTAATAATGCACTGTCATCATTCAGGTTTTTGTCTTTTAAAACTTCACGCTGGCTTTCCGGCAACCATGACACAGACCAATAGTGAGTTCCTGCGCGCAATTGAGGACACTTGCGGTACATGCTGGCTAACCAGGGAGCAATAGCATGATCGAGTTCATCTAAAAACAGTTTGGTATAAGGAATAAACTTAATCTGTTCACTTGAACCACTGGTTGGCTGAAAACGAACCAGCTTGCTGCTGGAAAGTGCAAGCTTTTGTTCACGATAGCGCTGGATATCTTCTCGCCAGGCGCCGTAACGCGTGGCTGGGAATGAATTTACAAACTGTTCATAATTTTGCACTTTTTTATCTTTAGCAAAGGTTGAGGTCTGTAAAATTGAATGCAAAATTTGACGTTGTGTTGCTTCTAATGCATTAAAGCGTTTGGTAAAATTACGATCAGAGGCATCACACCATTGTTTTAAAATAAGATGCGAGCCTGTTGTCAGCCATTCAGCAGCTTTCATTGGATCGCCTCCCGACGGTTGGTTTGAGAGATTGAAAGCGCCTCACATTTGCCTTTACTGGTCGGCTTTGTCATCAGCTTTACTGGAAAACGGGCAATGTCCTTCCAGCCCATACGCCCAATACATGGCAGCTCGGTACCCATCGTCCAGGTTGGATTTTTCTGCTCAAAGAAATCAATATTCGGATTTTTTTCTCTCATTTCAGCAGTAATCGGGGCAATTTCGCCTTTTAATGGCTGATAATCCTCGCCAAAATTTAATAATCCTGCTTCTTTATCATAATATTCGCCAAAGAAATTTTCACAATAATGCTCAATCACTGAAGAGAGATGCTGGTTTTCATCTTTAATATTGGGGTAATACACATAATAATTATTGGCAAGTAATAAGTAGGTCTTATAACCTTTAGAAATCAGTAACCAGTACAGTTCATTAAATGGATATCTGATTCTGAGTTTGATCATCAACTTGAGCATGGCACTTTGAAGTGAGCGCGTTCCCCAAAACTCTCTTAAAACAACAGTATCGCCACTAAATAAAACGGTATAGTCCTTGCCATTCAAATAGAAATGTTGAACCACGACGGTAGAGAAACCAACGATCTCATTGGTTTGTGCATTAAAAATCAGGATTGCACCACTTTTCTTTTTAAAATCATCCACAAAAATAGAAAATCTGGTGTTTTCGTAATATTGTTCATAAATCGAGTACATCACTTTTAAGCGATCAAGATCGATTTGCTCTTTTTCAAGATATTGACCATAGGTACGTTCTTTCTGGTTCAATTTTGAAATTAGTTTATATGTTGTATTAATCATAATACTTCACCTTCTACATCTAGATATGCGAGTTCCCCGATCTCATACAGAGATATTCAAAAACTCATCTAAGTGTTGTTTTTATAAAGGGATCTTTTTTATATAAGCCCTATTGTTTTTTGATTGTTTAAAATTACCCTCTGTTTTTGGATTTCTACATATTCATTTTTTTCCCCCGATCCATAAATATGGTTAAAAATGCGGTCACAAACATAATGATTGCGAGCATGCGTAATAAATCATTAAAACTTGATGTCAGCGCCTGATAATGAATGTCACGATAAATCACGCTCAGCGCAATTTGCTGGGCGTTTGAACCAACCTCCTGATATTGCGCCGTAAGCTGATCCAGTCTTTCGACGAAGATCCAGTTCTGGGGATTCATATACTGATTAATTTGAGTGACATGTAGCGCTGTCAGCCAATCCAGTGAAGAATTAATCAGCGCCAATCCCACTGCTCCGCCAATATTACGCATCAGGTTGTAAATCCCGCTGGCATCAGCAACCTTACTTAGCGGTAAAGTACTCATGGCCAGATGTGAAACCACAATCAGGCAGATCATCAGGCCTATTCCGCGATAAATTTGCGGCCAGAACATAAAGTCATAATCGCTGTGAATGCTAAGATGTGAATTCAGCCATACACCAAAGCCCGCCAGAATCATGCCGACGAATACGGTTTTACGGGTATCAAAATTAGGAATCAGCCAGGCAAGGAATGGGGCAAAAAAGAACATCACTACGCCGGTAACCATCATGACGTGACCAATCTGGCTACTGTTCATTTCTCTTACCTGCCCAAGAAAGACCGGAATCATATAGCCCAAGCCATACAATGCCATGCCGATCACAAAGGTGGTAATCGCACTGAGGGTGAAATTCTTGTTCCTGAATACGCTTAAATCGAGTAAAGGCTTCGGCTGAGTAAAGCTTCTGGAGAAGAAAATCATGCCACCGATCAGACAGACCATAAAAGCGATACGCACACCCGAATCTGCAAGCCAGTCATGTCGAGCACCTTCATCCAGAAAATATTCCAGTCCACCCAAGAACATCGCCATACCAAGCAGGCTCAGCCAGTCCATAGTTTTAATCAGTGAATAATTAGCGCGGTCAATATTGGGGCCTGAGTAAATCACGGTGGCAATGATAATTCCGGGAATGATGTTGATCAGGAACATCCAGTGCCATGAAAAATTATTGGTGAGCCAGCCGCCTATGGTTGGACCAATTGCTGGACCTAAGGTACTGACCATGCCAAAGGTCACCAACGGTAAGGAACGCTTTGCCTCAGGGAACAGCAGATATAATGCCGTCATTGAGGTTGGAATCATGCCACCGCCCATAAAGCCCTGAATCGCACGAAATACCAGTAAGCTTTCCAGATTCCATGCCAGTGCACAGAGTAAGGAACTGATGGTAAATCCCACTGCACAAAGGGTGTAATAGACACGGGTCGAGAGTACGCGCGAGACAATGCTAGACATCGGAATGGCAATGATCTCTGCAATCAAATACACCGTTTGAACCCAGGTTACTTCGTAACGGCTCGCACTCATCCCTGCCTGAACTTCGTTTAAAGAACTGGCGACGATCTGAATATCAAGAATTGCCATAAAATTGCCAAAAATCATGGCAGCGAAAATTACCCATGCCGTTTTCCGGGGGAATTGCCACTCATTTTCAACAGCCTGATTCATCACTTACACCTAATTTATGCTTAAGTTCTGAGATCAACGGTCGCGCTGACCGACATGCCAGGCTTAATCAGATCGATGTGCGGGCTTGAATCGATGCTGATGCGTACCGGAATACGTTGTACGACTTTGTTAAAATTCCCTGTTGCATTGTCAGGAGGCATCAGTGAAAAAGTTGCTCCTGATGCTGGTGAAAAGCTTTCGATTTTTCCGGTATAAATCAGGCTTGGATAGGCATCTATTTTGAGTTTAACCTGCTGGCCAATATGCATTTTTTCTATTTGTGTTTCTTTGAAGTTGGCCTGCACATATAAGCTTTTGTCAGGAATAATCGCCATCAAACGCGTTTGCGGTGAGACACGCGATCCCTTCTGGATTGCAAGACTGCCAACTTTACCAGACACAGGACTGACTACTTTGGAGGAAGCCAGATCAATCTGATAAAGATCAAGGCTGGCATTGGCATTTTCAATGTCGGCTAAAATCTGGGCTCTACTTGCCTGTAAGCTGCCCAGTTGAGCTTCAGCAGCATTGACCGCGGCTTGCGCCTTGCTTAGTTGTGCCTGTGCGGTCAAATATTGGGACTGAATGCCTTCAAAGTTTTGTCGGGCAATCACCCCATCTTTTAACAGGTCTTGATAACGTTCAAAATCTTTTTTCAAGCGCGATAGATCAGCTTGTGCTGCAATAACACCACTATTTGCTTCACTGATGGATGACTTGGCTGATTTTTCATTTTGTTGCTGCACTCCAAGTGCTGCTTGTTTTAAGGTCACCATAGAACGGGCCTGGTCATAACGGGCCTGATAATCGCGATGATCCAGTATTGCCAAGGTTTCCCCTTTTTTAACAACCTGATTGTCTTTAATAATCAACTCAATGACTTCACCTGATATCTTTGGCATCACCCAGGTCAGATCTGCCTGAACATAGGCATTATCGGTAGACTGATAATGTCGATATACAAAAAAATAATATATAATGCCGATGAGAAGTAATAACAGCAGCACGCTAAAAACTGCTCCTGTTATTTTTTTTCGACTTTGGAAATTAGTGTCAGTTTCTAGCTGAGCGACGTTATCCATATTGATTCCGCTTATTTGTCATACTCAATTTTTTATTTTCACCAATAAAATATTGGGATCTTTTTTACTTAACTCTTCACCTGTTTTTATTCAATAAATCGTCACAGGATGAAATTGCTGCTGATTATCATTCTTAAGTCAAATAAATATCATTGACCGTTTTGACATGCATTTTTTCTATTTCTGTCAGTAGCACGAATCTTATAAAAACTATATTTAAAAATGATGTAATTTAAGATATGACCTATTTTGTTGATGTAAATTTGTTTTTTATAATGTTCTACTCTATTGTTAATGCTATATATATTTACTATAAATGAGTTAAGGAAAAATTTTCTGCTGAACAGAGCAGGTCTATGCTTTTGCTTATTTTGCATACACAATCTGCTTTTTGTAACTGATTTAAAATAACGTTGTAAAAATGTAAAGATAATAGAAATAATTTTTATATCTTATTTTCTTATAATCTAATTTTGGATCATTTGACAGATTTATGACAGAAAAACAAATAAATTGTTTAATCTGCATAAATATTTAGAATTAATAAAATAAATTTATTAATTGGTTATTTATAGTTGATAATAATTGAGTTTGTTTGTGTGGTGGTTGTTGTATTGGCTTAATTATGCCAAATGCATCAAATAACTATAGAGTGGATATTTTTATAGTTAATAATATATAAATTTTTTTAATATAAATTCAACCCAAAGGAATAAATAGTAATGGATTCTGGATTAATCACTCTTTTCTTACCCATCGCACTTGCGATCGTCATGGCTGGTTTGGGCTTGGAACTCACTTTAAAAGATTTTGCCCGTGTCACCAAACATCCCAAAGCGGTCATCATCGCCCTATTTTGCCAGTTGGTTTTATTGGTCGGGATTGCATTCCTGATTTGTAAACTACTAGCGCTTCCTCCACTACTTGCTGTCGGTTTAATGCTGCTGGCTGCCTCACCCGGTGGATCGACTGCGAACCTGTTCAGTTACTTATATAAAGGCGATATTGCTTTAAACATCAGTTTGACCGCCATTAATGCATTAGTGGCAGCCCTGTTCTTACCTTTTATTGTCAACTTCTCCATTTTACACTTTATGAATGAAGGCCAGCAGCTTGGACTACAGTTTTCTAAAATTCTGCAAGTTTTCCTGATTATCTTGGTACCAGTAGCAATTGGTATGCTGGTGCGTCATTTTGCGCCGCATATCGCAGAAAAATTAAATCGCCCAGTTCGCATTTTTGCGATTGTTTTTCTGCTTATCATCATTGCTGGGGCGATTTTTACAGAACGAGAGAATCTACTGGCATATTTGGGACAAATTGGATTTGCCACCGCATTATTTTGTGCCATTAGTCTGGCGGTCGGTTATTTTGTTCCCCGATTGTTTGGCATCAGTTCCTATCAGGCTCGAGCCTGTGCCTTTGAAATCGGCATTCATAATAGTACTCTTGCCATGACTATCGCGCTTACCGTCATGGCCAGTACAACCATTGCAATGCCAGCCGCGGTGTATTCTATTTTTATGTATATCTTCGCGACGATCTTTGGCATTTTGATCATCCGCTTTGGTCCACCCGTGACTGAAAAGTCTTAAGTACTTATTATCGTCACTAGCGTATGACTGATTTTCAGTGATGCGCTATTTTAATTATGAGACTTCTAGCTGTTGTTTAAGCGCTTGTGCTGACCATGCCTTGGACGATGTTTCAGCCTGTTTAATCAATTGAATCAGCTTGGCATTGACTGGTGCTTTCAAATTGAGTTGTTGTGCTAAACCAACAACTTCCCCATTAATCCAGTCAATTTCTGTGCTTCGGCCTGCCCTGAGATCATCGGCCATCGATGAACGTGCCAGCGGATCAATCGCTAACATATTTTTGCTGAACACATTAAAAATAAAATCTGGCAGGCTTAATACCCTAGGAACAATCTGCGCTGGCAAGGCCGTCAGTTGGGCAGGTTTGATCCCTGCAATTTTAAGCAGTTTTAACGTTTCCATCTGTGCCATTGCCAGACATTGACGATATCCCCGAATAGAAAGCTGTTGCTTTAAAGGAAGTTGTGACAAGGCATTCACTGAATTATTCAGATTAAGAATTAACTTGGCCCATTGTACTGCCTGCATATCAAATGCAAGTTTAAGTTCCAATCCAGCAGTTTTAAATGCACTTATCAATTCATGCATTGGCTCGTGCTGCTGGGTATATAGAGTTCCTTCTGTACCTTGATGAAAGATTCCCTTACCCAACGCCGTGACATTAAAAGGAACCATGCCAGCCAGAACGGTCTGATCTGGCAGGATTGTTTTTAAGATATCCGCATTCGCCAAGCCGTTTTGAAAACTGATCATCAAGGTCTTATTTGTTAAAACAGATTTTAACTCATGCGCAACTTGCTCAGTGGCGGCCGATTTAACACAGACAAAAATAATATCTGCTTGCGCTGCAAGCTGTGGGTCATCACTCAGTTGCAACTGGTCTGCTGCAATGGTGTGTTGATACCCAAGATAATCCGAAACCGTCAGGCCATATTGTTGTAATTGCTGGCGAATTTTGGGGCGGACAATTAACTGGACATTGCATCCTGCAGCGACCAGTCGACCACCCAGATAGCAACCAATATTACCCGCACCATAAATACATATTTTCATTTAACATCCAGTTCAGTTCACATCCATGTGAGTGACTTTAACCTTAAGTCATAATAGAGATTGTCAGTAAATTGACAATTGATACAGCTATGTAGATTTAAAAGTTAAAAAAGCCCAACATTAGATGTCAGGCTTTCATTTTTGATCTCAAGCAATTAACGTAGCTCTGGATCGGCCAATAAAGTGCTTGCTGCCAATTTGCCTAGGTTATTGGAAGCCAGCGGACTATCACCCGTCAGTAATTTCCGGTCCTGGTGCACCTGACCTGTAATTCCTGTGTTTAAGATTTTAACGCCAAGCTTTTGCAGATTTTCACCCACCAGCCACGGCAGTTGTCCTGGCATATAACCAATATCAATATTCGCACCTTTATCTAGGGAATCAGGGAAAACACAAAGCTGATAGTCTTTGAAAATATAGTCTTGTGGATTTTCATCAACCGCTGCGGCAAGTAAAGCTGCTGGTCCATGACATAGCGTAATTACATATTTATCATTGGCAAGCGCCCACTTTAAGAGCTGTTTGACTTCCGTACTGCGTGGAATCTTCGCCAGTACACCATGTCCACCTGGGATGAAAATACCTGCATAAGGTGAATCAGCACTTAAGGCTTGTTCGAGTACATCAGCAAGTTTTAAGGGTGCTTTGAGCTGTTTTTCATATTTTTTATAGGTGTCTAATACCACTTGTTCTTCATTGGGCATCGCCCACATTTCCAGCTTGACCGGATTACCTGACAGTGTTGCCACGTCAAAGGCAAAACCTGCATTATCCAGATGGAACATGGGCAATAGCATTTCCACGGGGTGATTGCCGGTAGAAAAGAATTTTTCATTTTGCATCAAGATATAACGTTCGTCTGTCGCGATCATCAAAATCTTTTTATCGCCCTGATACGGCTGTGGATAGGTTGTACCATCATAATCCGTTTTAGCAGAAGTATACTGACTCAATGAATACGGCGATGGAAAGAAAGCGTTATCTTCTGCACGATCTGGTGTTGGGTTACGATCATCGGTATTTGTTGTCATTTCAAGTTTCCTCATTGCATCGTTTTATTGATATTCATACTGCTGCAGTAACCTGCCATACTCAAGTGTTGAGTACGAACAGGCATGGAATGAACATAATCAGGCAAATTAAGACTTAATTTCGAGTACCACCTTGCCAGTATGCTGACTGATTTCTAAACACTGATGTGCCTGCGCGACATCTTCAAAAGCGAAAGTTTTATAGATGATTGGCTTACATTGCCCTGCTTCAATCAAAGGCCAGACAAACTGTTCAAGATCCTGAGTAATCTTAGCCTTTTCTTGGTTGGTTCTGGCACGCATGGTAGAGCCAGTAACCACGGCACGTTTGAGCATTAATTCCTGTATATCAAAGCCGTCAACTTTACGACCGCCCATAAAGCCAATAATCACCAGTCGACCATCACGCTTTAACAATCTCAGGTTTTGGTTGAAGTAAGACGCACCGATAATATCCAGAATCACATCTACGCCTTGCCCATCGGTCAGCGCCAAAACTTCTTTTTCAAAATCCTGAGTTTTGTAGTTAATGACCTGTGACACAGCAGATAATTTTTCAACTTTGTCATCACTCCCCACCGTGGAGAAGTTTTTAATGCCCATGGCATGACACAAGCTGATTGCGGTTGAACCAATCCCACTGGCACCGCCATGAATCAGCACGGTTTCATCTGTCTTTAATTGACCAATCTGGAACAGATTCGCCCAGACGGTGAAATAAGTTTCGGGAATCGCAGCGGCCTCAACAAAACTGAGATTTTTTGGAATCTTCAAGCTTTGATTGGCGGGTACGGCACAATATTCAGCATAGCCACC
Source organism: Acinetobacter sp. WC-323 (assembly GCF_000314615.1). Classification (NCBI taxonomy): domain Bacteria; kingdom Pseudomonadati; phylum Pseudomonadota; class Gammaproteobacteria; order Moraxellales; family Moraxellaceae; genus Acinetobacter; species Acinetobacter sp. WC-323. The sequence continues at coordinate 19,957 of NZ_AMZS01000046.1, read as the reverse complement.
GCCGTTGGTGAGTGCGCAGACTTTATCACCTACTTTAAACTGAGTGACTTGAGCACCTACTTGTGCGACCACTCCTGATACTTCCAGTCCGGGAATAGGCGTAACGCCTTTTGGCATCGGATATAATCCTTGGCGCTGTAAAATATCTGGTCGGTTAATTCCAGTTGCGTAGACTTCAATCAGGATTTCATCTGCTGTAATTTCTGGGCGTGCTCCCTCGGCAAGCTGTAACACTTCAGGACCGCCTGCTTGAGTAATTTCGATATATTTCATTTGTTCTACGCTATTTTGATTCATCTGATCATGACTCCGTTTCAGTATTCGATTCAGCATGTTTGGGCGGAAAACCAAACTGCTTTTTAAATTCTCGGCTAAATTGAGAAGAGCTCTGATAACCAACAGCATAAGCTGCCTGAGCCACACTTTGGTCTGCGTTTTGCAACAATTGTTTTGCCTTATGCAACCGGACGACTTTTAAATATTGCAAAGGCGAATGTTGTGTCACCTGTTTGAAGGCTTTATGAAATGCAGAGGTACTCATATTGGCTTGCTCTGCCAGCATGTCTACAGTGAGCTTTTCGGTAAAGTGATGTTGGATATACTCGCAGATTTTATAAATGGGTCTGAGATTGCCTTGCACAACCAAACCTTTTAATGCATCTGCACCTGCATGTTGAATCACCCGATAAAGCAGTTCTCGTTTAATCTGTTCGCCTAAAACCAGCACATCCTGTTCCGAGGTCAATGTCTGTAATAAACGATTCAGCACATTCGAAATGGCCTGATCATATTCGATTACACTCATTCCTGTGGTCAGTGGCTTAAACTGGTAATTCTCGAAATAGGTTTTAGCCAGTAGCTCATTCACAGTGTCTGCGTCCAGTTTCATGCTGATTGCAATCATCGGGGCTGCCACACTGGCAATGGTGTCACAGTCAAAAGGCATTGAAACAGAAACTATCAGGCATTGACCTTGTTGAAAGGAATAAGTTTCTGTACCGATATAACCGCGCTTTTGACCTTGTAAAACAAATACTAGGGTTGGTTCCTGTAATACCGCGATCGGTGGAGTATTGTGGTCTACGCGCATCAGCACAATGCCGTCAATGGCTGTGGCAAAAAAGCCTTCTTTCTGCACCAGTTTTAGAAATGAGTGGATCAGTGTTTGGTCATTCATCATGTGTCATTTGATGATTGGAAATGTGATTTTTATTATTAAATAGCAAACAGATAAAAACTGTTAGTTTTATGCAGAATTAGGCATGGAATGAAGAGTTTTGTGAAGCTCAGCGGATGTAAGATTGAATGTATTTCCTAATTTAACTGAACATTTCTACTTATTTTTAGGAAATAATAAAAACCCATTACTCACAAATGAGTAATAGGTTTATTAATATTTTACGGTTGTGATACTACTGTGTATTTACCAACTGGTAAATTCCATTTAGAAAGGAAAGCAGTATAACTACAAGATTTTTGGAAATATCCTACTTTAAGCTCCTCTCCTATACCATTTTTTTCACAACGAAATACGGCCTCATAATTGCCATGAGTTGCATTTGAATACTCTAATTTGACCAGTTTCATGTCTTTAAAACAGGATTTACCTTCAGGTGGATGAACCCATGTAATAGAATGATTTGAATCACTACTAGAACTTATAGCCATTTTTGAGTATACAGCTTCGATATATTCATCCTTTAATTCTGGATAACTCTCAAATGAAACACGATCACAATCACGATAAATTATATCTCTTTTGATCATGTCATTCCCACGATCCAAGATATCTTTTATTTCAACAAGTTCCTGAGTTTCCTGAGAGTGAAATAAAAAATAATTCAAAAGGATGGAAGCTATTATAATCAGTAGAATCTGATACTTTTTTTTAAATTTTTTCATCTTATTTCTATAGATATATAATTTACGATATATAAATTAACAGCATTTACCTCTATTAGAAATACACTCATGTCTAATAATCTTTACCTCATAATCAATTGAGAGTATTCGGTCAATTTAATGTTAGTAAAACTGACTCGAATCCAACATCTGTAGAGTAATTTTTTTCACTTCATCACGACTTTGCATGATATGCGCTTCAATCGCGCTGATCGCTTGTTCGGTTTGTCTTTCAAAAATAAAACCTAAGATTTTTTGATGTTCCTGATAAGTTGCCTCAACCCGATAATCTTTGGAAAAATCCAGACGGCGGATAATCCGGATCCGTTCACTCAAATCACGATGAATCCTTGCCATTTCATTATTTCCCGAAGCACGGACCAAGGCACAATGAAAATCTTCATCTTGTTGAGAGAGCTGCTTAATATCCTTTAAATACTCAGAAGGTTGTATCAACCACAGTGCTTTTAATACTGACAACTCAACTGAATGATGGTGCTCCATCTGACAGAGTTTTCGAATCGAATCTTTTTCCAAAACAATCCGCACATCATACAGTTCTTCATAATAACGAAAATTGAGCGGTCGAATCTGCCAACCGCTCCGAAAGCTCACATCGACATAGCCTTCTTGTTGCAGGCGATACAAGGCTTGTCGGATGGGGGTACGACTTACCTCATAGGCCTTAGCAACTTCAGACTCAGTGAAGCGTTCACCTGGCATCAACTTGAAATCAAAGATGTCATTCTTGATGCGCTGGTAAACCAGCTCAGACAAATTGTCTGAGCTTTTTGTTGTTATTTTTGTTTCTTTCATTCAACCCTATTCCATATATACCAATGGTTCACCACTGTGTACGGTTTGCCCTGCCCTGCAAATAATGGCTTTTACAATGCCATCCTCTTCCGCATAAACTGGCAGTTCCATTTTCATGGCTTCAATAATAGCAATAGTTTCTCCTTTTTTGATCTCTTGGCCATGTTCAACAAAAATTTTCCAGATATTGCCTGTCATTGATGCATTTAAAGCAGAAAGATGACTGTAATCGACCTGATTGGCTTGTTCTACCTGCTGCTCAGGTTGTACTGCAAACTCTTCTTTCCAGCGGCTGACTTCGGTACTAAAGGCCTGTTGTTGCTTCTCCTTAAATGCAGCAATACTTTCAGCCTCTTTGTCTAAGAACTGCACATAATCTGCATAGTCAAACTCGGTTTCTTCAATCTGGATTTGGGCACGACCATTTTCAAAATCTGCACGCCATTCATTCAATTCAGCTTCAGTCACAGGGAAATATTTAATCTGGTCAAAGAATTGCAAGAACCATTGTTTATCACCAAATTGCTTGTTCTTTTTAAACTTGTTCCAAATCGGCAGTGTCCGCCCAATCAACTGATAACCACCCGGTGAGTCCATACCATAAATACACATGTACATGCCACCAATACCGACGGTGCCTTCTGCGGTAAAGGTCCGTGCAGGGTTGTACTTGGAGCTGAGCAAGCGGTGACGTGGATCGATTGGCACAGCACAAGGTGCTGTCAGATAAACGTCGCCTAAACCCAGGACCAGATAGTTAGCATCAAAAATGATATCTTTGACTTCATCACGATGTGCTAGACCATTAATACGTTGGATAAAATCAACATTATTCGGCAACCACGGCGCTTTGGCGCAGACACTTTCCTGATAGCGTTCCACTGCACCTAAAGTTGCACTGTCTTCAAATGCCATTGGTAAGTGCACAATACGCGATGGAATCTTAAGCTGGCTTAAATCCCCCATTTGCTCTTCAAGTTTAAGTAATTGTTGAATCAGCTCAGCTTGAGCAATCACTAAACCATCATATTTAATCTGTAGTGAACGTACACCGGGTGACAGTTCTAAAACTCCAGCAAGATTGGCAGCGCGAATCATTTGAATCAATTGGTGCACACGTAAACGTAACGCTAAATCCAAAACATTTTCACCATATTCGAGCAAGATATAGCTATCTCCAGCTTGGCGATACACGGTTTTTGGCGATAATTCTGTTTCTTCACGTTGTGCCAGAATGGTGGTAAAGACATCTTGAGCTGGTTCAATCGTTTCAATGACTTTGGCAGCGGAGGCAAAGTTCTGGATATTGTCAATTTGCTTACGTTCTAGATCGTTGGCCTGCTCGACTGTAATTGGATAAAAACGGATTTTATCATCGGCTTTCAACTGGCCTACTTTCCATAGTTCTGCTTTGGCAATGGTCACAGGACACACGAAACCGCCAAGGCTAGGACCATCTTTTGCCAAAATCACAGGGAAATCACCGGTAAAGTTGATCGCACCAATTGCATATTCACAATCATGCACGTTGGATGGATGTAGACCTGCTTCACCGCCATTTTCTCTTGCCCAGCTCGGTGTAGGCCCTGAAAGTCTGACGCCTAAACGGTTTGAATTAAAGTGAACCGTCCACTCAGAAGCAAAAAATTCTTCTACATATTCAGGTTTAAAGAAATCAGGCGCGCCGTGTGGCCCATACAGCACTGCGATTTCCCATTCATTGCTATATTCAGGAATAAGCTCTTTGGATAAGGCTTGAGGCTCATCAATCGCAAGCGGTAATTCCACACTGGCCAGTTCTGCATCAACCATTTTGATCATGTCACCAACACGTAAAGTACGTCCTGCATGCCCCCCAAAGTTACCCAATGCGAAGGTTGAACGGCTACCTAAATACAAGGGTACATCCAGTCCATCACGTACGGCTAAATAAGTACGGCAGCCTGATGCCACCTGACCAACTTTCAAAGTTTGACCCGCTTTGACCTTAATTGGTTGCCAAAAAGCAATGCGTTGATCATCCAACACAGCAGTACAGCTTGCACCTGTGAGTGCAATGATGGTATCGGCATGGAACTTCAAGCTTGGCCCCACCAAGGTAAATTCAAACCCCGCAGCTTTTGCGTCATTACCCACAATGCGGTTGGCAAGTTGGAAGGCATAATCATCCATAGGACCCGATGGCGGCACACCAATATCCCAATAGCCTGTTCGTCCCGGATAGTCTTGAATTGAGCTCAATGTACCCGCTTGTACAACTTCAATGACTTTTGGTGAATAATCAAAATCATCCAGCATACGTGTCCAGATTTGCATGGATTCAAATCGTTGGTCAGAAACAATCGCGCGTGCATAATCCAGATTGGTGCTGATACCATTTAAACGGGTTTCAGCCAGAACTGTTTTTAATTTTTCGATTGCAGTAGCACGATCTTCAGCATGCACAATAATCTTGGCAATCATTGGATCGAAATACTGGGAAATTTCGGTGCCTGTTTTCACCCAGGTATCCACACGAATGCCTTCTGGGAATGATACTTCTGTGAGCACACCCGGACTTGGCTGGAAATTTTTAACAGGATCTTCAGCATAGATCCGAACTTCAATCGCAGCGCCCTGTGGTTGGATATTGCTGAGATAGTCCCAATCCAATGCATCTCCCGCCGCGACTTTGAGCATACACTCGATTAAGTCGAGACCTGTCACCATTTCCGTTACCGGATGCTCGACCTGTAAACGGGTATTCACCTCAAGGAAATAAAACTCATCCCGTTTGGCATCATAAATAAACTCAACCGTTCCTGCACTGCGATAATTGACGGAACGACCCAATTGAATTGCAGCTTGATGGAGCTTTTTACGGGTTGCTTCAGGCAAGTTCGCTGCTGGGGTTTCTTCAACCACTTTCTGGTTACGGCGTTGCAAGGAGCAATCACGCTCACCAAACGCGACCACTTGACCTTTGCCATCGCCAAAAATCTGTACTTCGACATGACGTGCTTGATCAATAAAGCATTCAATAAACACACCTGCATCTTTAAAGAACTGCTCACCTAGGCGTTTTACACTTTCATACGCTTCAGTTAATGTTTGCGGGGAATCACAACGGGTTAAGCCAATTCCACCGCCACCTGCAGTGCTTTTGAGCATGATTGGATAGCCAATCCGTTCAGCAGCTGACAATGCTTCTTCAAGGCTATCAAGCAGTCCTGTGCCAGGTGTCATTGGAACATTCGCTGCCGCAGCCAATTCACGTGCGCGATGTTTTAGGCCAAACTCCAGAATCTGTTCTGCGGTTGGGCCCATAAAGACAATATTGTTTTCTTCGCACGCACGGGCAAACTCGGCACTTTCGGATAAAAAACCATAACCCGGAAAAATCGCTTCTGCCCCAGTTTGTTGAGCAGCTTGAATCAGTTTTTCGATACTTAAATAGGTATCGGCAGGTTTTAAACCTTCTAGCGCAATGGCAATATCGGCATCCTGCACATGTTGAGCATAACGATCGCTGTCCGAATAAACTGCCACACTGGTAATACCTAATTTTTTCAGTGTTCGAATTGCCCGAACAGCAATTTCACCACGGTTTGCAATAAGTACAGTCTTAAACATGATGATTTCCCCTAAAAATTAATTGGCTGTATTGGCGAGTTGCTGATCTGCTTGACTGTTCCGATGCTGGATATATGCTCTCCAGCCGCCAAAATGGCTGATATTTTCGGCATCGCCTAAGCCATAGGGTTCACAAATAAAGCCTTTCACCCAACGGCCATCTTCAAGTTCGACATTGCCCATGCCCAATGGGGTTGGAATTTCTGCCACAAACTCACCGAAGCGTGCTGCAGGTACATCCCAAAGCTCGACAATGATGCTTTGCCCATCTTGCTGACGAGCCAAACCCGGTTTTGGTGGAACTGTGCCATTCAATGCATACAGTGCATAATCTTGAGAAGTCTTGGTGGTTTCGACATGCACTGCACCACGCGTGGTGAGTTGGAAATTTAATGGCATCCCGGTTAGATGCGCCCCTACAACCGCGACCCGAATATGATGAGGAGACAATAAAGTTGCTGTATTTGTAGATAAAGGCTTATCTACAGCACCGAGTTTCAGTGCCAGATAGTTCTGCCAGGCTTTACCAAAATGCACCAGCGCTGCATCGTGCCAAGCCGGTGCAATCAAGCTGATACCAAAGGGTAAATGGTCTGCTCTAAAGCCGGCAGGTAATGCCAAGGCACTTAAATCGGCAAGGTTGGTGAAATTGGTATACGTACCGAAATGCGCGTTATATTCAATCGGGTGCTGTTGCATTTGTTCAATGGTATAAATCGTCGGTGATGTTGGTACGATCAAGGCATCAAACTCAGCCAAGCTCGTTTGAATTTTTCGGCTTAAGTCTTGCTTTAAATATTCAGCATTGTAGGCATCCACCGCAGAATATTTTTCACCTTGTTGAATGATCTCTAAAACCGTTGGGTCAAAATCAGCCGCATTGGTTTTAAGTAGACTGGCAGCCGCAGCGGTACGCTCTGCCACCCAGGCGCCTTGATAAAGTTGCGCTGCAAGTTGCTCAAAAGCAGAAAAATCAATGGGCGTGATTTCTGCATTTAAACTTTCCAGTAATTGAATGGTGTGTTGAAAGGCTTTCTCTGACAGCTCGTCACCAAAGAAGTTCAATTTATCCGGAATGGCAAATTTCAATTTGCTGGAAAAACGTGCAGGTACATTTTTCGGGTGCTGACGTGAATAACTGTCTAAAGCATCATAGGCTTCGGCCTGATTGGCAACCAGTTCTGCATCAGAAACCGTCAATGCAAAAATAGAAATACAATCAATGCTCTTTACCGCAGGTAATAAACCGCGATTAGAAAAGCGCCCTTTGGTTGGCTTTAAACCCACAATATTATTGAAGGCTGCTGGCACGCGTCCTGATCCTGCAGTGTCAGTTCCCAAAGAAAATGGCACCCAACCTCTGGCCACAACACTGGCAGACCCCGAGCTTGAACCACCACTGACATATTCAGGTTTAAAACTATTTGGCACCGCCCCAAATGGTGAGCGTGTGCCAACCAAACCTGTGGCAAATTGGTCAAGGTTGGTCTTGCCAACAACAATCGCACCGGCCTGTTTCAGTAAACGAACCGTCTCGGCATCCTGCGTAGCCACGGTATTGAGGGCTTTACATGCTGCCGTAGTAACAAAGCCAGCCACATCAATATTGTCTTTGACTGCAAATGGCACACCGTATAACGGAAACTGTTTATGCAAATGGTCAGCATCTTGAGTCAGTTGCGTTAATGACTGAATCTGTTGTTCCAATAGTTCTGGGCTGACAACAGAAATCCAGGCAACATCATGAGGATCAATTGCTGCAACCAGTTCTTTTAAAATATCCAGCTGAATTTCTTTGTTTAAATACGCGGCTTGCCATTCAGAAATTGTCCAGCCCAAAGTTTTTAGTTGATGCATTTTATGAATCCTATCTTGTATACAAGTTTGAATAGATAAATGCAGAAACTGTGCCAATTTTATTTTTATATATAAATTAATTACTTAATATCTTATATGAACATGAGTGAACTTCTAGGGTTTCGTTGTGGTGCTAAAAAATATGTTGTGCGAATCAATGTGCGCTATAAATCAGCAGATAATTAGAGTGACATCAAAGCTTGAGGAAATTGTGGAATAAGGCGTATTAATTTTTTTATGCTTATCGGATTATTTATTTACTTTTAGATAGTGTACGAAATCTTCAAACTCAGTTGCGACAGCCTGAATCGCTTGCTGCTCCATGGTTCTAAATTTTTTAAGTACCTCTTGCCCTAATTCAGTCACCACTGCACCACCACCATGCGTTCCGCCGGTTTGGGTATCGACTAGATGAGAATGAAAGCATTGATTCATGGTGCCCACCAATTGCCATGCACGGCGATAACTCATCTGCATGGATTTTGCCGCTTGGGAAATTGAGCCTGTACGCTGGATCGCTTCAAGTAGCTCCGCTTTACCGGGACCAAAAGCAATCTGCTCCTCTGAAAAAATCCTGACATGCAGTTTTAAACGTGGTTTTGACATCAAGATCCACCTAAGATTTGATGATGCATTTCACATCATCAAATCCTATCATTATAAAGTTAGAAATGAATCACAGTACGAATCGACTTGCCTTCATGCATTAAGTCAAAGGCTTCATTAATATCATCCAATGGCATGGTATGCGTTACGAATGGTGCCAGCTCAATCTCGCCCTTCATTGCATCTTCCACCATTTTTGGTAATTGGCTACGGCCTTTTACACCACCAAAAGCAGTTCCCATCCATTTACGGCCTGTCACCAACTGGAATGGACGAGTTGAGATTTCCTGACCTGCACCTGCAACCCCGATAATCACCGATTGTCCCCAACCGCGATGTGCGCATTCCAGTGCAGAACGCATGACATTGGTGTTGCCGATACATTCAAAAGAATGATCAACGCCCCAACCGGTCATTTCAACAATCACTTGCTGAATCGGCTGTTCATAATCTTTTGGGTTAAGGAAATCTGTTGCACCAAACTGTTTTGCCAACTCAAATTTATCAGGATTGGTATCAATCACAATAATACGGCCAGCTTTGGCTTGACGTGCACCTTGTACCACAGCAAGGCCGATACCGCCTAAACCAAATACAGCAACACTGTCGCCCTCTTGGACTTTCGCCGTATTATGTACTGCGCCAATACCAGTGGTCACACCACAACCCAATAAGCAGACTTGTTCATGATTGGCTTCAGGGTTAATTTTTGCCAGAGATACTTCAGCAACCACGGTATATTCACTAAAAGTTGAACACCCCATATAGTGATAAATCGGTTGGCCCTGATAAGAGAAACGCGTGGTACCATCTGGCATCACACCTTTACCTTGGGTGGCACGTACTGCCACGCATAAATTGGTTTTACCCGATTTACAGAATAAGCATTCTTTACATTCAGCGGTATACAGCGGAATCACATGGTCGCCCACTGCAACACTGGTCACACCCTCACCAACTTGCACCACAACCCCAGCCCCTTCATGTCCCAGCACTGCCGGAAAAACACCTTCTGGATCATCACCTGATAGAGTGAAAGCGTCAGTATGGCAGACTCCCGTATGGGAAATTTTAATCAGTACTTCCCCTTTCTTGGGTGGTTCAACATCCAGCTCTACGATTTGTAATGGTTCGCCTGCGGCAAAAGCAACGGCTGCACGAGATTTAATCACAATGACACTCCTTACTTTAAATAAGATTTAAGAATTTTACTGACTTGAATGAGCTCTTGACTGCGTTGTAACTCCGAAGATTCGCCAACGACCAAGGTATCTTTTAAATGAATTTCGAGAAGTTCGGTCATCAAACCATTTAATGCGCCACGAACTGCACAGATTTGCTGCAAGATATCAGCACATTCTGTGTCATTTTCCAAAGCACGCTCTACACTTTGAACTTGACCTTGGATTCGTCTTACACGTGTGAGAATCTTTTTTTTATCCTCTAATTGTTTAGGCATAATGTCGACCACATTAAATCTAAAAATATACTATACACCAGTATAGTAATAGAACTCAATGTTTGCTCATTGATAGACTTAAAGCGCTCACTTTCAAGAAGAACAGAGATAGAAAAATTAAGTTTTTAAAATGATAAAATATTGATTATATTTATTATTACATTTAAACCTTGGAACCCAAAAGCGTTTAGAGATATAACAAAATCAAACATCTATACATTATTGTTGGACTGGCACGCTTGATCAATAAAATCATAAACAATTCATACCATTTTAAAATCATGGCTCTTGTTATTATGTTTGGAATGGGCGGCTGTTCTTTGCCCCCTAATCAGAACCATGATCGGAGTAACTCCTTGAACACTAAAACAAAGTGGATGAATGATCCACAAGCCGATCTTAATATTGAAAACGGTTTAACGGCTTTTTTAGCTTTGGATGATGCCTTCTTAAGTATGGCCTCACGGATGCATTTGATTCGAAATGCCCAGCATCAGCTGGATTTACAATACTATATCTGGAATGATGATGTCATCGGCAACATGATGTTGCATGAATTGCTCAAAGCAGCAGACCGCGGGGTAAAAGTCCGTTTACTGATTGATGATCAGAATGGCATAAAATTAGACAAAACCTTAAAAGCCCTCGCCCGACATCCAAATTTTGAAATCCGTATTTTCAATCCCTATAAGTTTAGACATTTACGTTTTATTGATTATGTATTCAGACTGAAACAGATTAATCATCGTATGCATAATAAGCTTACCATTGCTGATCATTCGATTGCAGTAACAGGTGGCCGTAATATCAGTAGTGAATACTTTGATGCAGGTGAGCAATTCCAGTTTAGCGATATGGATATTTTATTCTACGGTAAAGCAGTCGATCGCGCAGAACAGGTTTTCGAAGAATTCTGGTCCGATCAACTCAGTTATTCAACAGAACAGTTAATGGGTGCGGGTTCGCCGCAGCAACTTGAGGATTTAAGAAATAGCTATAAAGCTTTAGATCAGGTTGATACCCCGACCGAAGATAAACTTGAAGCCGCACAAGATTATTTAAAACTTCGCCTACAAAACTATCCGGTGCAATGGGCAAAAGCACATTTTGTCGCTGATCACCCGAGTAAGGCCTTAGGAAAGGCCAAAAATCAGCAGCTTTTGTATGCCCAAGTTCTGAAAATTATGGGTAAACCTGAACAACATATGGAGCTGGTCTCCGCTTATTTTGTACCGACTCAACAAGGAACTGCCTACCTCAATCAACTCTCTAAAGACGGGATAAAAGTACGTGTCCTGACCAATAGTCTGGTAGCCAATGATGTCGCCGTAGTGCACTCTTTTTATAGCCAATACCGTAAACCACTACTACAAAGTGGCGTGCAACTATATGAATTTAAACCGAATATTGAACGTAAAAAACGAACCTGGTATGAAATTGCGACTGGGAGCGTAATCCCGGTGAAAGGCAAGAATCGCTCCAGCTTGCATGCCAAATTTTTTGATGTCGATGGAAAGGTGTTTATTGGTTCATTTAACTTTGATCCACGTTCTGCGCATTTAAACACTGAAGTTGGCTTAGTGGTTGAATCTGACCATTTACAAGACCAGATTACGGCTATGCTGGATCAGCATTTGCTACAAGTGGCCTATCAGCTCAAACTGGATCAAAATGGCAATATTGTCTGGTATGAACATAAGCCGAATGGTGAAGTGGTTGAGCATCACCATGACCCTGAAAGCACCAGATTCCAGCGCTTCACCATGCACGTTGTGTCTTATTTTCCAGTTGAATGGATGATGTAACGAAGCTTGTTTAGTTAAACCCAATTGACCTCAAATAAACATAGCCCTTCTATCTCTAACGGCATCTTGATTTGTGTAAAAGATGCCTGTTCAAGTGCATTCACATGTTCTTGTCTGGTCATATAAAGCTGATCATTCTGCATTGCATGTGCTGCACACAAATGATCACACACTAAATAATGGCCTTGGGGTTTTAACAAGGTTTTTGCGATTTTATGAAAATCGGTTGCATAGCGTTTATGTCGCAACTCGTGTAATGCTTGATGGATAATGATCAGATCATATTGCTGAGTAAAAGTATTTTGCCAGCCAGTCTCTTTAAAGTTTCCAACAATATAGGTTGCTCGAGCTCTTTCAGGATTATTAAGTTTTTCTTGTGCCAGCTGATGCATTGCTTCTGAAAAATCGAAAGCGGTATATCGAAGATCAGCAAGTTGTGAGAGCAAATGTTGAGCTAAGAATCCAGGTCCAGAACCAAGTTCCAATACATGACATTGTCCAGACACATGCTGTCTAATTAGATTGACATAATATTCAAAGAAATCCTTTCGCCACGGTCTTTTCACATTCGCCGTTTCTTGCCATTCCAAAGCATCAGCGAAAATTCTTAAATCAATTGGGCTTTCAACATCCTTCATTTATTTCCCTTTCTATATAATTAAATTAAACCAATTTGCTTAAAAAATTGCTGATATACCTCTGCTTTTTTTTCCAGTGCTAATGGATATGCACGTGATGACGACGGTAAACGATATAAATTCAACTCCCGATCGAGATGTTGAACCTGTACAGATTGACCAATCAGCGGTTTGATTGGCTGATCGGGGAAATGCTGCATCAATGTATCTGTGGCCTTATCTCCCGTAGTCATGATGGTATGACACATGGGAATCTGTTCAAGTAACTTTGATAAATCTGTCGGTGTGACAATTTCTAAAAATTTATCTGAAGCATTCCCTTGTAAGCGTTTTATCTGATATGCCGTATCAAATATTCCGATACCAATCTGAGTCAGAAAATCCCGGATCAGTTGCTGTTTAAAGTTTTTATTAGGTAAATCTAAAAAATGATTTTTATTTTGAAAGAAAATTAGACCAAATATCCGCCACATATCGTTCTGATAGTTAGGATAGTAAAAATTCATCTTCCAGCGGCTTTGCGGCGGTGGAAAACTGCCGAGCATCAATAGCTTGGCATTGGAAGGTAAAAATGGTTGTAATGGATGTGTTTCTATTTCTATATCAGTCATTTATATCAATAGCCAAATTTTAAATTGAGTAAATCATTTTGTTTATTTTATAGAATTTTCCAGTTTTTTGCTTGGATCTTTTGTTGGTGAAAATTTCGCCTTAACAAAATTTTAGCAAAATTTTAACAATATCTTTTTCTTTTATGAGCTTTGAATTTGCCGATTTGACAGTAAAAGAATGGGTGAAAAACCTTTGCTGAAGATATAAAAAAACCGCTTAAAGAAGCGGTTTTGCGGACGCGGGTTCAACTCTGATGGCGGGAGTTGAACAATAACTATAAGGCACTGATTTAATAGGTACTTATTTCAGGTATAACATGCTTGTATAACGCTCGTATAACATTTTATTATGATTAAGTATGATTAACAACAGTTTATTTTTTATTCAACCCCGACATTGGGAGTTGAACTCAAGAGTTAATAATATCCAATTTTTTCAAAATTAAAATTTTGAGAATCAACCCATGCAGCAATACTATTCGATTTTTGTGCAATTTTTTCAACATGTTCTTCATGCATTACATCATACATAAACCTACTTTTTGATATATATCTGACACACTTTAATCCCGTTTCATCGTAAATATCTAATTTGACTAGGTGTGAACCTCCAAAATCTATATACACTGGACACTTAGCCTCAAGCCAAGTACTTCTAGGCTTAACCCAATCAAATTGATGATATCCATTATAATTTTTATTTACCTCATCCTCAATTTCATGCATAGAATGCACCCACCCCCCAACACCTCTTCCATTAAGGTTAGCTTTTGTTATCTCTGGCTTTTCAGCTTGAACTTCTTTTAACTTCAAAAAAATACCGCTGTTTGCACCATGCAAATGCCTCTTGGCCTTATTCCATATTAATTCTTTAGCCAACTCAGTTTCTGGATTCGGTAAAGCATGATATATATCAAAATTTTTTTGAAATCCTCGACCATCAATCACCCAAACTAAATTCTTGTAAAACTCTTCCCTCGATACTCTTTCTTTATCTGACATAGGTGAATGCTGTAATTCAACTATTATGCCTGTTGGTGTTTTTACATCAGCTCGATGTATTTCCCCATCTAGAGCCTAATGGCTAACCTCCCGACATTCTAATGGAAAATTATTCTTCCAATCTCTATGCCATTGAGTTTCATTCTCCCACCATGGATCACAATCCCTTACCCTGTAATGTGCCCAATGATTCATTAATTTAGGTCCACACTTTGCAATTGTCACAGCCCCACAAATCGGACACGTCCCTCTTCCACCTTTAAATGCTTCTTTCCGCTTATTATTTACTAAAGCTAATTGCATTTATTCACCTTAATGGTTAATCGTTTTAGGATATTCTTAAGACAATACATCAATTCTTATGAATTAAACCTACCCAAAATATAAAAAAAAATTAAGTTAAGAAGGAGTTAAGATAATGTGCGCTAACTACGAACCCATAGCTCGAAGCCGGGCACAATTACTCAACCTGCTTGAGCCCACATTTGAATACAAAGCCGATCTTTACCCCGGCTACAGCGGACCTATTCTTATATCAACCGAGCACGGCATTGAATGGAGATCCGCACGCTTCGGTCTTGTGCCAAATTGGGCGGACGATATTAAGAAAGTTAAAAATACGTATAACGCCCGATCCGAGACTGTGGCTACAAAGCCAAGCTTCCGCCACGCCTGGTCTAAAAATCTATTTTGTTTAATCCCAGTCGAAACAATCTTTGAACCAAAGTACATTGATGGCAAATCGCATTGGTATGGGATCTATCGGCAGGATGATATGCCATTTACCGTTGCAGGGATTTATGAATATGCCGTTGTTAACGGCGAACTTGTTGTATCAATGAGCATGTTAACGATCAATGCGGATATGCATCCATTTATGAAACAGTTTCACGCGCCAGATGATGAAAAGAGGTCTATTGTTGTAATTCCCAAAGGTAGAAGAAAAGACTGGCTTACCTGCAGTAATAGCGAAGCACAGGATTTTTTGGTTGATATGCCACAGGATGAATACACTGCAGCACCAAAGCCCAATATTCTGAACAAGTTATAACCCCCCTTACAATTATTTTTCAATTATTAAGCAAGTAAACCGCCAATTAAATGGCGGTTTTATTTTAATCATCCTGATCAAATATCTGTTGAATGATAACTCCCAAGATAATAAAGCACACTGATAGTAATGCTTTTCCGTACCACTCTCCAAACCAGACTTTGTTAAAGCCCGTTATATCGAGATTCTCTTTAAACCCTATCCAATCAGCTACACCCCAACCTACTGTTTTTATTGAATAAAACTCAAGCAACGGGTAGAAGCCGAAACTCAATATTAAAGCGCAAACTGGGTAAAACCAAAGCTTCGATATGTATATGCCAACATAATTTTTATATACAAAAACAAATGAAACTATGCATACCATAAAATACAGCAACATATTTATAGCAATTTTCAAATTAAATCCAAATCGAATACTAAAGTAAAATAAGATGAATGCTAAAACAGCTGAAACAAATCCTAAAACCCTCATTTTTATTGCTCCAAAGAGTTAATAAATTAAAATGCAATCAAATAAAATCACGTTACAAACAAAAATGGAATATCAACCAAACAAAAACACGTAACAAATTATGTCAAAACAAGTAAGTATTTATCTTAAAATGTTAAGTGACAAATTTTGTCACTTTTATACTATACTATTCTTTCTACATTATAATATTTTTAAAATAAATTATTACTTTATTTTTTAATATATCCCAACTTTTCAAATACTTAAATAATCCAACACCAATCACCATATTATAAATCATAAAACATTATAATAACATTATTGCTGTAAACAGATTATTCTACATTAATCATTATTTATAATATTTAAATTCTTATGAAATTAATGTTTTGAAATATTTTGCATATGCGCTGTTGCATTTGATTAATTTTTAACCAAACCCACAGACCTCCACGTCAGCCTATGACTTGTCCTTATTTATCCACAGAATTTTAAATTTGAATTTCTAATGATAAAAAATTTATTCTAAAAAGGTAAATCCAAACACGCCCAGTAGCGTAGGAGAAAACCAATGTCTAAGAAGTTGCCAATATACTTCTCTGACGGCGCATGGTCGAGCTTGCAAGCTCTCATGGGACCTGAAGGGAAACCAAGCCCCACCGTTAATGCTATTTTTGAACAAATCGCGTTTCAAACGGATCTGATCGATAAACTCGGTCTAACCCCTATCCTTCCAAAATCTAAAGCAGCTATCCCCTTTGCATTAGAACGCATACCAGCTGGTCCAGCCTTCACAACTAAAGATGATGTTGCTACTACAGTCGACCTAAATGAATACCTGATTCATAACCCAATATCATCCTTCATAGCGCGTGTTGATAGCGAATCAATGCTCGGTGCAGGTTTAGAAGTCGATGACCCAATAATCATTGATCGCAGCATAGAAGCCGCTCATCAGGACATCGTTGTTGCGTTAATCGACAATAAAGACTCAACGATTAAACGCCTCATGATCACCGCTAAAATGTCAAAGAACGACATTAGAGAGATATTCGGTGATGAGAACTACCCGTTGCCGAAAGTCTGGCTTAAAGCTGAGAATCCAGCGTATCAGCACATCATCCCTGCAGATAATCAAACTGTTGTTGTTTGGGGTGTCGTGACATTCAACTTAAAGCGTATGCATTACCGCTCATAATAAGAAGAATAGTCATGAAAAGTAATACTCGCATATTCGCCTTGGTGGATGTGAATAACTGCTACGTCTCATGTGAACGTGTTTTTAATCCATCCCTCAATGATCGCCCAGTAATAGTGCTCAGCAATAACGACGGCTGTGCAGTCGCTCGCTCTCAAGAAGCTAAAGATCTAGGCATCAAGATGGGCGTTCCACTCTTTCAGATTCGAGACATCGTAGAGCGGCACAATGTTGTAGTGCTTTCAAGTAACTATAGTGTCTATGCTGAAATGAGCAAAAGGTTTATGGCTATCTTGCGAACGTACGTAACTGAGAGCGAGCAAGAAGTCTATTCAATTGATGAGTGCTTTTTAGATCTAACAGCTTATTTAAATAATTATGATCTAACGACGTATTGTCATGGCATGAAAGAAAGGATTTGGAAATGGATAGGCCTTCCCGTTTGCATTGGGATTGGCAGATCAAAGACTGAGGCAAAGATAGCAAATCACATTGCAAAGAAGAATAAGGCGTTTGATGGTGTATGTAATTTAGTTGCCATGGATCCTTGCAATAAAGAATCATATCTGACTTCAATTGACGTATCGGAAGTTTGGGGAGTCGGGAGAAAGCATTCTAAGAAACTAAACGGAATGGGAATTAATACTGTTTTAGATTTAGCTATGGCCTGCCCTGAGTATATTCAGCAACAGTTTTCAGTTGTGATGAAAAGGACTGTTTATGAGTTGCAAGGCATATCGTGCATTGAGATAGAACACACACCACCAAGTAAAAAGCAGATCATTTCATCTAAATCATTCGGCCAAAAAGTTACTGAGCTCATAGATCTTCAAGAAGCTGTTTCACTCTACATGCAAAATGCTGTGGTCCGGTTAAGAAAAGATAGATTGCTTTGCGGTTGTATTATAGTTTTCGCTCAATCAAACCCATTCGACAAGCACAGGCCTTTCTTCAATAGGTCGCTTTCATTACCAATGAGTGTACCAACTGACAATGTCATGCGAATGGTGCAGGTGGCAACATTCTTAATAAGACATTTATATGCGCGGGGAATTGAATATAAAAAATGCGGGGTAATTTTGACAGGCTTAGAGCCTAAAGACACCTTTACCTATGATCTTTTGACAGACTGGGATAAGGACGAAAAGGATGAGAATTTAATGACTACTATCGAACAAGTAGTCGAAAAGTTTGGGAAACATAAAATTGCTGTAGGTAGTTGCCGATTACCAAACAGAGGTTGGTCTATGACAAGAGACAAACTAACGCAGAACTATTTTAGCTGGGATGGCTTGACCAAAGTAAAATAATGTGTGTATAAACATCATTAATGTAATTTTATTGTTAAAGGTGTTTTATGGTATCTAGCTTCAGGATTGTTTCTAATAATAATGGTGGTGATGGGGTGCACATTGAAAAAGGTGTAACTGTGCCCCTAGATTTAGAAATAAAAGCTAGTGGAAATGCAAAAAATGGGTTTTCAATACATGCAGACAGTGTAGAAAGCATTACATCACTTGATTTAGAGACCACTTATAATAAGGAAGATGGCTTTAGAATTTTTAGTACTAATGAAGACTTAAGAACCTTACTTCAATTGGATGAAACCGTTGATTTAGAGAAGGTGAAAAAAGTTATTATCGAAGCTGCTGATCAACCTGAAGGGGAAAGAAAAGAGTTCTTAAGTGAAAGTTTCTTGAATAAATTGGATAAAGGTTCCGCAATCACAGAACGTGTTGTGAAACTAATAGCCGCTTGCTCGGGACTGTTCTAAATTTTGTGTAAGTACTTAATTTTCATTTATCCTTCAGAGGATAATTACAAAAGGTACTTCACATGGATGAAGCAACAATCAAAAGTATGGCTGCCGAATTGGCTAAAGGTCTAAAAACACCAGAAGACTTAAACCAAATGACAGCAGTCTTTAAAAAATTCATGATTGAAACTGCACTCAATACTGAACTTTCAGACCATCTCGGTTATGAAAAGCATCAGCCCAAGAAAGGCTCAAATAGCCGTAATGGGTTTAGTTCTAAAACCATTACAACTCAAGATGGACAACTGGCTTTAGATATTCCCCGTGATCGAGAAGGTTCATTTGAGCCACAAATTATCAAAAAGCACCAAACACGCATCACCAGTATGGATGACCAAATCCTCTCACTGTATGCAAAAGGAATGACTAATAGGGAAATTGTAGCCTTCTTCAAAGAAATGTACGATGCCGATGTGTCAGCATCTCTCATCAGCAAAGTTACCGATGCTGTGATTGAGCAAGTGACTGAGTGGCAAAATAGAGCCTTAGATAGCCTTTATCCTGTTGTCTATCTTGACTGTATTGTTGTCAAAGTCCGTCAGCACTCCAATGTGATTAACAAGTCCGTATACCTTGCTTTAGGCATCAATATGGATGGGCAAAAAGAATTACTGGGTATGTGGATTGCTCAGACAGAAGGTGCCAAATTCTGGCTGTCAGTCATGACAGAGCTAAAAAATCGAGGAGTACAGGACATTCTTGTTGCCTGTGTAGATGGATTAAAAGGCTTTCCTGACGCGATAGCCTCTGTTTACCCTCATACTGATATTCAACTGTGTATTGTGCATGTTGTACGCAATAGCCTGAGATTTGTAAGCTGGAAAGACTACAAGGCTGTTACGTCGGGTCTGAAAGCGATTTATCAGGCAAGTACAGAGGAAAATGCTTTAAAGTCCCTAGACATCTTCTGTGATCAATGGAATCACCAGTATCCCAAAATTGGAGAATCCTGGCGGGCCAATTGGGAAAATATCCGAACGATCTTTAGCTATCCAGCCGAAATACGTCATGCTATTTATACAACAAATGCGATTGAGTCGTTGAATAGCGTAATACGCCATTCAACGAAGAAAAGGAAAATCTTTTCATCTGATGACTCAGTAAAGAAGGTCATTTACTTAGCAACATCA